>NZ_SMTB01000149.1:0-3554 GCF_006864105.1 Acinetobacter sp. RF14B
GATCGACCCAAGATAGTTCCAAGGCCTGATCACGGATTTTCTCCAGATCTGAACTAAAGTAGTTTTCGGTCATCAAGGGCGCAATATGCTGCATGACCTGGCGTTCCTCAGCCGCTGAACGGGTGCCAGCCACCTTCAGTTCAGCAGTTTCGGCATGGGTCATTACATTATACAGCCCGAAAATCCCGCAAGCCAAGACCACCAATGCCACCAACAAGAATACCCAGCCTCCGAAGTTGGTCAGCTTTTCTTTGGGCGTTGGTGGCTTATCGTGAATTGACGTAATCGCAGCACGTTTACGGCGCATGGATGCAGGAAGTTGAGCCATAGTCTAGTATGCCGTACCGGTTAAAGTCTGTTCCAGAATCGCGACACAGAGCTCATCAAAACTGTAGCCGACTGCTGCTGCTGCTTTAGGCACCAGAGAATGGCTGGTCATGCCCGGGACAGTATTCACCTCTAGCAACCAGAAATTGCCTTGTTCATCCTGCATCGCATCAATACGTCCCCAGCCGCTTGCACCCACTGCCTGAAAAGCACGAAGTGCCAGCACCTGCAAGTTCTGCTCTTCTGCTTCTGTCAAGCCGCACGGAATGCCATACTCCACATCATTGCGGTTATATTTGGTTTCATAGTCGTAAAAAGCCACATCCTTAGGAGGCTGCAGGCGAATGACTGGCAGAGACTGTCCATTGAGCAAAACAATGGTAAATTCACGTCCCGTAATCCACTTTTCTGCCATGACCACTGCATCGTGCTCAGTCGCTTTCACAATAGCTTCGCTAAAGTCTTCAATTTTTTCGACCTTACTCATGCCAATACTGGAGCCTTCATGCACCGGCTTGATAATCAGCGGCAGACCCAAAGCTGCCACAATTTCTTCAGGATCCGAGTCTTTGGTCACAATACGATAAGGTGCGGTCGGCAGCTCCGAACCCTGCCAGACCTGCTTGGTCTTGACCTTGTCCATACCGATGGCAGAACCCTGCACCCCTGTGCCGGTATAAGGCACATTTAACCATTCCAGCGCACCCTGAATCTGACCATCTTCACCACCGCGGCCATGCAGCACAATAAAAGCACGATCATAATTGACCAGCTCTGTGATGCTACGTTCCTGCGGATCAAAGCGCTCAGCATTAACACCTGAACGCACAAGTGCCTCAAATACAGCTGTACCACTATCTAGAGAAACCTCACGCTCTGCAGATTTACCACCCAGCAATACGGCTACTTTTCCAAATTTTGAAGCATTTGACACGTTTATATCCTTAAACTTTTTTCAATCTGATCTATTCAATCTCGCCACATCAGACGGATTATTTTACATATAAATGATTCTGGGCAAGTTCGAGCGAGATGGCTCCCACATTACCTGCGCCTTGGGTTAATAACAAGTCATTTGCTTGCAAGACCTTGTTCATCACCTGACTCAGATTCCCCTCAACCGTATCGATTAAAATTGGTTCAACTTCACCGCGTAAACGGATACTGCGCGCCAGGGCACGACTGTCAGCCCCCACAATCGGCTTTTCTCCGGCAGGATAGACATCCAGTAATAACAGCTGATCGACCTGTGACAATACATCGACAAAGTCATCAAAGCAGTCACGGGTACGGCTAAAACGGTGCGGCTGGAACATCATGACCAGACGGCGGTCCGGGTGGCTTTGACGTGCAGCTTTAATGGTGGCTTCCACCTCTTTGGGATGGTGACCATAGTCATCGACCAGCTGGACATCACCACCGTCGATCTCAAATGCACCCTGCACCTGGAAGCGCCGACCAACTCCACTAAACCCTTCCAAAGCACGGCAAATTGCGGCATCAGAGACTCCCTCGTCCGTTGCAATGCCAATCGCGGCCAAGGCATTCAAGACATTATGCAGACCGGGCTGATTGACGGTAACGTCTAAAGATTCACGGTCTTTACGCAGCACGGTAAAATGTGTACGCATCCCGTCCTGATTGACATTGACTGCACGAATGTCGTTATCTTCATTAAAACCATAGGTCAGCACCGGACGCGCAATACGCGGCATGATTTCCCGGATATTGGCATCATCGCCACACACCACGGCCAGACCATAAAATGGCAGCTTTTGCAGGAACTGAATAAAGGTATCTTTGAGTACATCGAAACTGCCCCCATACGTATCCATATGGTCGGCATCAATATTGGTCACAACGGCTGCCATCGGTTCCAGGTGCAGGAAAGAAGCATCTGACTCATCTGCTTCTGCCACGATATAACGGCTCGCACCCAAAGCAGCATTGACCCCCGTACGGTTCAGCAGACCGCCAATCACATAGGTCGGGTCCATGTTTTCTTCAGCCAGCATGCAGGTAATCAGACTGGTGGTGGTGGTTTTGCCATGGGTACCTGCGACTGCAATCCCATGACGGTAACGCATCAGTTCACCGAGCATTTCTGCACGGCGCACTACCGGAATACGATTTTCAATCGCCGCCTTGATTTCCGGGTTTTCCTGGTCAATCGCTGTAGACACCACGATGACATTGGCACCCTTGATATTGTCCGCTGTATGGCCGATATAGACCTTGATGCCATTTTCTTCCAGCTGAGCGGTGGTTTTAGACGCTTTAATATCTGAACCGGAGACTTTATAACCCTGGTTTTTGAGTACTTCCGCGATCCCGCACATGCCTGCACCGCCAATCCCCACAAAATGTATGTGTTTGATACGGCGCATTTCCGGCACTTTAATTAATTTCTTTGCTTGTTCAGCTGGCGTGGTTGGAGACATAATTTACTCGGATTACAATTCTTGAATTAAACGGACCACCTGTTGGGTCGCATCGGGTTGAGCCTGACAACGTGCTTTGACCGCCATCTCCATCAATAACTGACGGTTCAGCATCGACTCTAATAAGGTTGTTAAACTTTCTGGCGTCATACTGGCCTGCGGACAGATTTTAGCTGCGTTCAGATTGGCCAGGAATTTTGCATTTGCAGTTTGATGGTCATCAACGGCACTTGGTAATGGCACAAAAATCGCCGCCACACCGGCAGTTGCAATTTCCGTTACCGTCAAGGCCCCCGCACGGCAGATAATCAGGTCGGCATCACTATAGGCCTGCGCCATATCTTCAATAAAAGGCTGGACGTCAACCTGCAGATGAGCCGGTGCATCGGCATAACGTGCCCGGGTCGCCTCGGCCTGATTCTGGCCACACTGATGATAGATATTTAGAGGCATCTGCAACTGTTTCAGGGCCTCGGGTACCCGCTCATTTAAGGCCTGTGCCCCCAAAGAGCCGCCAACAATCAGAATCCGTAGCGGCTGACCGGCTTTTTCCCGCTCCTGATAACGCCAGGACGGATTTAAAATTTCGGTAATTTCCTTGCGTACCGGATTGCCTGTGGTTACCACTTTGGATTGTGCCGGGAAAGTCTCGGGAAAGGCCTGACATACAGTTTTCGCCACACGCGATAATTGAGTATTGGTAAAGCCAGCGACCGCATTCTGTTCATGAATGAGATCGGGAGAGGGTCGTGTAGGGGAAGGGGGGAGGAAGAGGTGTGGGGATGG
>NZ_SMTB01000014.1:0-39959 GCF_006864105.1 Acinetobacter sp. RF14B
CTTCTTGAGTAAGATGAGTATAGTTCATGATGCAACTTTGACTTTGGTCGGTCGGAAGCAAAATGCTAGCTCATCTTGCTCCCTTTCAATAATTTAATCTCTGTTGCACTTCATTTGAGAATCCAAGCTTTTAAAAATCAGTTTCGCGATATGGGCACTGGCATATTTTGTGTGGGTCTTTTCTATTTGCTTCTGGTCATCGAGACCTTATTGAATAAATATTTTTTATAAAAGATGTCACTTATGCAAAACAATAAATTAAGTATTTTCAGACAACAACTCTATTTAGGTTTGATCGGTATCCTATTCTGGATTATTGGCGGAATTTTGACGTATCTGTTTGGGTAGCTCTGCAACAATAATGCCTTGACCCTTATTGATTTCAAAGGCAACATGAAGCTAATCAGGATAGCGAATAAAAAGCCATGACTTACCATTATCATAATGAAAGTATTGTTAAATCCCTGCCAGAAAACACTGTTTTTGTATTTGGAAGTAACATGGCAGGCCAGCATGGTGGAGGTGCTGCTAGAACAGCACTAGAACACTTTGGTGCAGTAATGGGTGTGGGGCGTGGCTGGTCCGGTCAGAGTTATGCCATTCCGACCATGAATGAGCATTTACAGCAAATGCCGTTATCGCAAATTCAGCACTATATTGATGACTTCAAGCTTTACACCAAGAACCATCCTAAAATAAAGTATTTTATTACTTCAATTGGATGCGGTATTGCCGGCTATAAAGTCGAAGAAATCGCGCCCATGTTCAAAGGCATTTCCCATAATGTCATTTTGCCGCAATCGTTCCGTCCTTTTGTAGAAAAGCCGCTCCCTAAAGTGACAGCAAAGTTTCTGCATACCATTTTTCGAGACTCTGTGATTTTCACGCCGGCCACAGATGAACTGATTGAAGTCCTCGCCCTAAGTGAAAATGAAAAAAGTCTGGCCAAAATCCTGTTAAATACCCAGATTTATCCAACAGATAGCAATGGACGAGAGCGGGTTTTTGAAATTGAAGATATTCTGCACAATCTAAGAGGAAAAATATTTGATTTTCAAGATAACTCAGAAGGTGCAATGTTATTTGGCGCGGTGATTTTGGCTTTATTAGAGCTGTATAATATCAATGAAAAAGACTTTATTGATGTCTGGAAGGGGAAACGGGAAATTTCGCCGCCCAAACCAGAAAATAAGGCACGTAAAAGTTTAAGATAATTCAAAAAGTATAAAAAAAGCCATGATCATCATGGCTTTTCTATGTCCGACGCTCTAATGTTTAGAGTGCTTAACGTTTTCCCATCGCACGACGGGTGCCACGTGGTGGCATCCAGGTACGGTCTGCATAACGCTGAGGTTTTGGTCTCAGATCTTCCAAGACTTCCTCTGCAGCAGACTGCTCGGCTTGTTTTATAGGAAAGGGCAAATTAACCAGCGGCTTTTTTTTGGGAGAATTTTGCGAATTCATGTGATCTACTCAATAATTTATGCGTTCTATTGTACAAAAAAATGAGCACTCCTGGGTACAACTCGTTCTAGTTAAATTTCTCACTTTCTTGGCTCAAAATTAAAATAAAAGCCTTTTTAAATCTCAAAATCTATATATTTTTTTCAAAAAAACTTCATAAAAAAGCTAGAAAATGCCAATTACTAGCTTCGATGCAAGCTGAATAAGCAGAGTTTGACCCGCTCAGAAATTCAATTTTCACCCCATATCCCACTTGTTATTACACAAAAACATCGCAAATTAACCCAATAGTCATACTGATTACCAAACAAAACCCGTTCGTTACTTTTAGCTACTTGTTCAGCAGCTGAGTTTTTTGATGATATTCACATAAATTGTTCAATACAAAAACAAAGAAACACAACGAACATGGAGTTCTGGTTTAATGAAAACAATAATGCTTTGTATGGCAGGTATGGCCTCTTTACCTGTGCTTGCACATGCAAATTCACCTTATTTCAGCTTGCAAGATGGGGATGGCTTTAAACGCTTTTCTGTATCCGTCGGTGCCTTACATGTCATGCCACAAGGCAAAGCTCAACCTTTTAAAGTCAATACGGCGGTCGAGAATGGGAAAAGCTATACCAATGGCCCTATTCAGGTAGACACCGTTTTAAATAATCTTGATCCAAATGAAAAACAGGAAGCAGTCAAAATTTTATTAGAAGGAATTGGCTTTTTCACTGGAGGCACATTACCTGCTGGAATGAGTGGAACGACACAGATCAATGGTCTTTCTGAATGGAATAATTCTGGGAGTGGCTTAGAAGCAGATGATGTGACCACCCTGGGGATCATGACCAACTACTTCTTTACCGATAATGTTTCTTTCGAAATGAAAGCCGGTATTCCCCCTAAAGTTGACCTGCAAGGAAAAGGAAAGATTTTTGCCCCTTTCTCTGGCACTGCAACTCCTACACTGGGAAGCATTACCCTTCCACTAGAAATTGAGTTAAAGAAAGATATTGAAATTACAGACTTAGAAGCTTATGGTGCAGCCGCTTCTGCACGTGCCTGGACACCTGCTTTTGAGTTTCAATACCACTTCGGAAAAACTGGTGTAAATAAATTCCGCCCCTATGTTGGCTTAGGTTTGCTGTATGCTTATTTTAATGAGCTTGAAATTAACCCTCGAACAGAACAAGATCTGATTGCTGCCGGACATATGATTGCAAATATTCTCGATGGGAAAGCGGGCGCATCTTTAGAAAATAAACCAAATAGCAAGGCAAATCCAAAAGTAAAAGTCGAAGCTTCGGATGCCTTCGCTCCGGTTGCCACTGTCGGTTTTACTTATGATTTTAATGACCGATGGTTCGCGGTAGGTTCACTGTCTTATGCTCATTTAAATAATGAGACAACGATTACTGTCACTGACTCAACATTCGGGAAACTAATTGAATCTAAGGCAGAAATTGAGGTTAATCCTATTCTCGCTTATGCAGGTATTGGTATTCGCTTCTAGCCCTCTTGTGCTAAAAAGCAGAGCATGGACTCTGCTTTTTTATAATCTACTTTAAGCTATAAAACTTTAAATTTTCATAAATAAAAATTATAATTCAATTAATTTTTATTTTATCGCCTCCCCCGATTGAATCGAATACTATAACAATTAACTCTATATTCACGACGCACTTATGGCTGACAGTCAATTTTCCAGAACACTCATTTTTATGCTAATTGGTGCTGCCATAATTTTGGCGCTGTCCTTAGGTATCCGTCATGCCTTTGGACTCTATCTGATGCCAATGAGCGAGGAGTTTGGCTGGGGTCATAATGTTTTTAGCCTGGCAATTGCCATGCAGAACCTGATCTGGGGTGCGGTCCAGCCCGTGACTGGCGCCATTGCTGACAAATATGGCAGTAAAATTGTCGTTGCGGTGGGTGGAGTCTTATATACACTTGGTTTGCTGCTCATGGCAGTCAGTTCGACGGGGCTATTATTAAACCTGAGTGTGGGAGTGATTCTCGGATTAGCCTTATCTGCGACCTCATTTCCAGTATTATTATCTGCCGTAGGTCGGGCAGCTCCGCCAGAAAAACGCAGTCTGGCAATGGGGATTGCCAGTGCAGCCGGTTCCTTTGGCCAGTTTATTATGCTGCCTTCGACTCTGCTCCTTTTACAAAATGTAGGCTGGTCAGCCGCTCTGGTGGTCAGTGCCATTTTAATTGCCCTGATTATCCCCTTGGCCTGGATGCTGAAGGCACCTCTGTATGTTGATCCAAATGCCGTAGCTACTGCATCTAAAAGCCCGCTTAGCTTTAAACAGATTCTTGTGGTCGTTAAAAATCATAAACCGTTTTGGTTTCTGGCCATGGGCTTTTTTGTTTGTGGTTTTCAGGTGGTCTTTATTGGCATTCACTTACCTGGCTACCTGATTGATCATGGCTTTAATACCACGACAGGTACGGCTTTCTTGGCACTGGTGGGTCTGTTTAATATTGTAGGGACTTATACTGCCGGCTGGCTGGGCGGCAAATATTCCAAGCCTCATTTGCTGATGGGATTATATGGCCTGCGGGCGATTGCGATCAGTGCTTTTTTACTCCTGCCTTTAAGCACCTGGACGGTATATGCCTTTGGTATCATTATGGGGCTGTTATGGCTCTCTACCGTACCACTGACCAATGGTATTGTGGCAAATATGTTTGGGGTAAAATACCTGACGATGCTGAGTGGTATAGTATTCTTTACCCATCAGGTCGGTTCGTTTTTTGGTGGATGGCTCGGTGGTCTTAACCACGATTTAAGCGGTAATTATAATGCAGTCTGGATGCTGTCGATTGCTTTGAGCATTTTCGGGGTATGGGTGCATTTCTGGGTTAATGAGGAGCAAATTGTCCATGACTGATTCTACTGCGCTACTGAAGCTCTTAATTATCATTGCCCTAATCTTATTACTGATTCTGGCTATTGTGCTCTGGAGTCAGACACCCCAGCTGTTTGAATATTTTAATCAGGCTTTTTGCGCGCACTGATTGGCAAAAACTCAAAGATGTAACTTGTTCTAAGCATTTGTGAAATTAGTCTTGTTCAACCAAACCCCTCTGACCCATTATTTATTTTTATATAGTTTTTCATAAAGTTATAAACTTTTTAGATTTCATAGACGCTGAATTTTCTCAGATTCCCGCTACTAAAAAACTCATCCGCCTTCGATAATGGTCGAAGCCATTAATCTGTTTTTCTATCCTTCAAATTCTGCTCTATTGATTTGATTTTTAAGAGTTATTCAGCTTATATTTCTGCTGACTTAAATTTAAACAAGCGGTAATCCACTTCTAAAATTACGTAACAAAACCTATGATTATTTTACTTTTCCTCACCTAATCTGCCTAGTGTATATGCCTTTTTCTGATTAGCTTATTCCTAAATCCAATCACTCAAGGAGAGGAAGATGAATGATATCCAGTTTGCAGATTGCGTGAAAACCTGTATGACCTGTTCCCTTACCTGTACCTATTGTGCAAGTGCCTGTTTAAAAGAAGAAGATCTTGAGATGATGCGGGAATGTATTCAACGCTGTCTGGACTGTGCAGATATTTGCCAGCTCTGTGCCCGCATGGAGCAGAAACAATCTCCTTTTATGAAAGAAATTTGTGAGCTTTGCGCTCAGGCCTGTGAATACTGCGCAGAAGAATGCGGCAAACATGAGCATGAACACTGCCAGCAATGTGCAGAAGCTTGCCGTCGCTGTGCGGCTGAATGCAGAAAAATGGCTGCCTGATCATTCACAAAGAAGTGTAGATAAAGTTAAAAAATCAGGAAAAATAAAAATCCCTCAATCTGCTTTGATTGAGGGATTTTTATTGACAACTGAACCGGGTGATTAGAACAGACGGTTCATGCCATTTAATGTTGCTACACGATAAGCTTCCGCCATAGTCGGATAGTTAAAGGTGGTTTCCACAAAGTACTTGATGGTATTGTGCGGGCTGTTCATCACGGCCTGACCGATGTGGATAATTTCTGAAGCGTTATTACCAAAACAATGCACCCCTAAAACTTCTAAAGTTTCACGATGGAACAAGATCTTCAACTCCCCAACGGTATCCCCGGTAATCTGGGCACGTGCCAGATGACGAAATGACGCCTGCCCCACCTCATATGGGATTTTCTCTTCGGTTAACTGTTGTTCAGTTTTACCGATAGATGAAATTTCCGGAATGGTATAAATTCCTGTTGGAATATCCGTAACTGGTGCGACGTTTTCCTCACCGTTCATGTTTGCACCGGCACAGCGACCCTGGTCATAGGCAGCAGAAGCCAGTGAAGGCCAGCCAATCACATCACCCGCAGCATAGATATTTTCAACTTCGGTCTGATATTGATCATTCACCGTCAGTTGACCACGGCTATTTGGTTTCAGGTTCACATTTTCCAGGCCTAGACCATCCGTATTACCTGAACGACCATTACACCATAAAATCGCATCTGCTTTGATTTTCTTGCCACTTTGAGTATGCAAGATCACATAGTCATCTGAAGTTTCCAGGAAGTCGATCTGTTCATTGTGACGAATTAACACGCCCTGCTCACGCAAGTGGTAAGACAGTGCATCAGAAATTTCATCATCTAGGTAGCTGAGCAACTTCGGCTGCGTATTAATGAGATCAACCTTATGACCCAAGCCGATAAAGATCGAGGCATATTCACAACCAATTACCCCTGCACCATAAATAATAATTTTTTGAATGGTAAAATCCAGCTCCAGAATTTTGTCTGAATCAAAGACACGCGGATGATTGAAATCAAGAATATCCGGACGGTATGGACGAGAACCGGTCGCAATCACCAGTTGCTGGAACATGATCGTTTCTTTAATCCCATCGGGTGCAAAGACAAAAATGGTATTTTGGTCCTGGACATAGGCACGGCCATGGTAAATATCAATTTTGTTACGGTCATAGAAGCGTGAGTGAGTGTCTACCTGCTGCTGAATGACTTTATGTGCATTGCGTAGCACTTGCTTCATCGTGAACTGTTTCCAGTCTCCTACTTTCTGGAACATTGGATCACGTTGATAACGGATAATACTGGATACCGTTTGACGCAATGCCTTACTTGGAATGGTTCCTACATGAGTACAGTTACCACCAAGTTGTTCACGCATATCAACGATTGCAACACGCTTGCCAGATTTGGCAAGTTTCATTGCCGCGCCTTCGCCCGCAGGGCCCGAACCTAGAACTACCGCATCGTACTTAACGAAAGTCCCACTAATGACCTCTTTCTTACGTGGCATTCAACGCTCCTTAAAATTAAAAAATTTTGCTTTAATCTACGCTATATTATGACGTAATTGCTGTCAGTTTGGTGTATTTAACTTACATATATTGTGTGATAAGAACATTTTTTAAATGAATAACCCTTTTCGCCCTATTTTGCCCAAGTTTCGTTATAATAAAAAAATACTAATGGTGATTATCTCCCTTCAAAATAGTGGAAAAGTTGAATATGTCTGAGAACCGTAAACCTGAACAGGGGGTCAAACTTCGCGGCGCAGAGAAAGTCGCTCGTATTCCTGTAAAAGTTGTTCCTACGGTTGAAACGCCTCGGAAGCCCGACTGGATTCGGGTCAAGATGGCAGCTCCGGAAGAAGTTCAGCGTATTAAAACTACACTTCGTCAGCAGAAACTGCATACCGTCTGTGAAGAAGCTGCCTGTCCGAACCTGCCTGAATGTTTTGGCGGCGGTACGGCAACCTTTATGATCATGGGAGATATCTGTACCCGTCGCTGTCCATTCTGCGACGTGGCTCATGGTCGTCCAAATGCGCTTGATCCGGATGAACCGCGCCATATGGCGGAAACCATTGCCAATCTGGGGCTAAAATATGCAGTGATTACCTCCGTAGACCGTGACGACCTGCTCGACGGCGGTGCACAGCATTTTGTGGATTGTATTAAAGAAGCACGTACTTTAAGTCCAAATACCCTGCTAGAAATTCTGGTACCTGACTTCCGTGGCCGGATGGATATCGCGCTGCGTATCATGACTGAGTGTCCGCCTGATGTATTTAACCACAACATTGAAACTGTGCCACGTTTATATAAAGCCATGCGTCCAGGTTCTGATTACCAGCACTCGTTAAATCTTTTAAAAATGTTTAAAGACTACTGCCCGGATATTCCAACCAAATGTGGTCTGATGGTCGGTATTGGGGAAACGGAAGAAGAAGTTATTGCGCTACTCAATGACCTGAAAGCACATGAAGTGGATTATGTGACCATTGGTCAGTACTTGCAGCCATCTAAACAGCATGCTCCAATTGACCGCTTTGTTACCCCAGAAGAATTTGAACGCTATGCTGAGCACGGCCGTAAACTGGGCTTTAAGAATATCTGGTCTGCACCTATGGTACGTTCAAGTTACTTCGCTGACCGTCAATATTACGGCGAACCTGTCCCAGCAGTACGCCGCAAAACTGACCCGGCTAAAAAAATTGCAGTTCAAACGCTTGAAGCTTAAAAAGCTTTAAAGCCAAAGCCCTCTAAATTAGAGGGCTTTTTTTGTGTGTATTTAAATAAATCTCGTTTTAGCACCTTTAAAGACCATATCTATAAAAGAATTTAATGGGCCGAATGAGCGAACAAAGATATTTACTTTGATTGGTTTTTAAACCCTCTCACGCCTACTAACTAAAAATTAAGTCATTACTTATCTTCACATTTCTTTGCGCGTTCTCACTTGAAGAATGCTCATTTTTCAAACAATCTCAAAAAATAGCTAAACGACTTAACGATATCGTTGAAATACTTGAAAACGATAATTCTCACAAGAACAATGCTGCGCTTGCCTGATTCTCAAATGATGCAAAAAGAGTTGATGAAATATTGCGAAATAAAGAGGAGGAATTCAGGCAAAGCTACTGTTGCATAACGCTGGAGAAATATAACAATGTTCTTTATTTTCGCTGTACTGCTTCTACTCCTGAGTTTATGGGCCGTTTTCTATTTTCAGCTCTCACGTAGCAGTGGAGCCATCGTGCTGCTAGTCATGTCGATGGTATGTACCTTTATCAGTCCCTGGTCACTCCTTCTGGGTATTCCACTCATTCTCATCAGCCTAGTACTGCTCGTTGCACCTTTGCGCCTGTCACTGATTTCCAAACCGGCGTATAAGGCACTCTCGAGTGCTATGCCCAGCATCAGCCCAACAGAACGTGAAGCACTGGACTCTGGTACCAGCTGGTGGGAAAAAGAACTGTTTATGGGTGCTCCAAACTGGGAAAACTTTAATAACTATCCTTATCCAAAACTATCACTTGAAGAACAGGCTTTTCTGGACAATGAGGTTGAAACCTTATGCAGTATGCTGGATGAATGGGAAATCCATGAGCAAAAAGCTTTACCTGACGCTATCTGGGCATATATTAAGGAGCACGGTTTCTTAGGTCTGATCATTCCCAAGGAATATGGTGGTCGTGCATTTAGCTCCTTCGCCCAAAGCCGGGTCATGAGCAAAATTTCCTCACGTTCTCTTACTGCAGCGGTTAGCTGTATGGTGCCCAACTCGCTTGGACCAGGTGAGCTGCTCTTACATTATGGCACCGAGGAGCAGAAAGACCGCTATCTACCTGGCCTGGCCAAAGGTGAGGAAATTCCCTGCTTTGGCTTAACCAGCCCCGAAGCTGGCTCAGATGCTGGTTCCATCCCCGACACCGGCGTGGTTTGTTATGGTCAGTTTGAGGGTCAGGAAGTGTTAGGCCTTAAAATGAACTTTTCTAAACGCTGGATCACCTTGGCACCGATTGCCACTGTCATTGGTCTGGCTTTTAAAATGTATGATCCCGATCATCTTTTGGGTGAACAGGCCGAGTACGGGATTACCTGTGCTCTGCTCCCTGCGAGTCATGAAGGTGTGAAAATCGGACCACGCCATAATCCTGGCTCGCCATTTATGAATGGTACAGTTGAAGGCAAAGACGTATTCATTCCGCTGGACTGGATTATCGGTGGGGTGAAAAATGCCGGTAAGGGTTGGCGCATGCTGATGGAATGTCTGGCGGTAGGCCGTGGTATTTCCCTGCCTGCCCTGTCTACCGCTAGTGCCGAAATGACTTACTTGAATGTCGGCGCTTTTTCTCGCATTCGCCAGCAATTCAAGATTTCAATCGGTAAATTTGAAGGTGTGCAGGAAGCCAATAGTGAAATTGCCAGTGATACCTATATGCTGGAAGCATTCCGTTATCTGGTTACATGTGGTCTGAATCAGGGGGGTAAGCCTGCGGTCATGACGGCCATGGCCAAATACTATGCCACTGAAACCATGCGTAAAGTGGTAAATCATGGCATGGATGTGGTCGGTGGCCGTGCTATTCAGATGGGTCCACGTAACTTTTTGGTTTTAAATTACCAAGCCATTCCTGTCTCCATTACTGTAGAGGGTGCCAATATTCTGAGCCGCTCCCTAATGATTTTTGGTCAGGGTTCTATGCGCTGCCATCCTTATCTGTATGAGGAATTACAGCTATTACAGGCAGAGGATCGGACAGCTGCCCTGCAGCCTTTCGATAATTTACTGTTCCAGCACCTCGGCTATACGTTTAACCGCGCAGCCCGCTCTCTGGCTTATGCTTTTAGCGGTGGTTCAAGTAATGCTCCTCAAAGCGCGACTGATTTTACCCGTGCTTATTACAAGGTCATTAACCGTCTGAGTGCCAACTTTGCTCTGACTGCCGATATGTGTCTGGGTTTATTGGCCGGCGATATTAAACGCAAGGAAATGCTATCTGGGCGTCTGGCTGATATTCATGCGCATCTCTTTATTGCTTCCTCCATCTTGAAATACTTTGAACACAGCAAAAAGACCGAGGCTGAGCGTTTACATGCTCAGCTGGCGGTAGAGAAATCACTTTATACTGCACAAGAAGGATTTTACGACCTGTTTGCAAACTTCCCACGAGGAAGCGCAGCAGCTATGGTGAAGTTAATATGTTTCCCATTTGGCCGCCCACTCAAAAAGCCATCAGATCAACTTAGACAGCAGGTGGCCATGAGCATGATGGAAGACAATGCCTTCCGTCAGTCTTTAAAACAACATGTTTATTATAATACTCTAGAAGATGATATTACCGGACGCATGGAATCTACCTTTAATATGTTACTTGAAATAGAACCGCTCTGGGATCGTTTCAAAAAGGCAGAATCCAAAAATCAGTTTAAAGGCCTGAGTTTTGAAGAGCGGCTCATAGATGCACAGCAAAACGGTTTTATTGATGAGCATGAAGCTGAACAGCTGCGTCATTACAATGCCAAACGTTATGACAGCATGCTGACGGATATTTTTGACCTGGAACTTAAAGAGGTACTAGAACTGGATAATCCACATCTGTCTCAAGCCGCCCAGCCGGAACCAGAAATAGCGGTTGAAAACGGACTCTATAAATCCTCTTCTGCGCCTGTGGCCTCCCTTGCAAAAGATGAACATCACAATCATAAAGAACCGGAAGAGGAACCTTTCCTGCGCTTTTAAATAAAAGCCTTAAAAAAGTGGCGTAACCGCCACTTTTTTACGACCATCTGACTATGGGTATCAACGATTAAAAACGTTAAGCTAGACTGATAATGAATGTGAGGGAAGATAATGTCACAACAAGATTATGAAAATGGCCTGAAAGTCCGTACTGAAGTGATGGGCGCAAATTTTGTGCAACGTGCTCAGGAAAATACCGTGCCTTTTACCCAGCCGTTACAAGACTGGATTAATGAGCATGCCTGGGGTTCGACCTGGCAGCGTGAAGGTGTATTGCCACGTAAATACCGCTCTCTGATTACGCTTGCATTTCTTACCGCACTCAAAAGCCCAACCGAACTTAAAGGCCATGTTCGAGGTGCCTTGAATAATGGTGCGACTGTTGAAGAAATTCAGGAAGTCCTGCTCCATAGTCTGCCTTATTGCGGCGCACCTGCGACACAGGAAGCCTTTCGCGCAGCACTTGAAGTAATTCAGGACTATCAGGCAAACCAGCAGAATTAAATAATCCGTTTATCTTATGGCAATAGCTTAAGCAGGATTAAAATTAACAACATACTTAGGCTATTCCCAAGTTAAAGACTTGGAGATAAAATCTCCCCTTTAAACATATATGTATGCCGGGCATATTTATCAGCCGAACCACTCAGTCGGTTGCTCCAGATTTATTTCTTAGACTTCAGATAAAAATATAACCGTAATACCAATCTTCCCGATATAAATGAATATATCGAATCCTGCTTCCTTAATCATTCTAAAAATTGAGCAATATGGTTGTCATCATAATCGCCTCTATATCATCATCAAACCTGTTGAAGCTCTGAGAGTGGTAAGCAAAGCAATAAGCAAGAAATATTAGAACTATAGCCGACACTTATTAAAACGATAATAAAATTCTGGTACTTCAAAACCTAAAAAATCCAGCTCAACTCACATGACTGACCAAGCCTGAATATTATCTGTGGATATAATACTGGGCAAAAATGATCAGTACGGCTGTATTACTACCTCCTACTGATAAGAAAATAAAAAATCCCTCAGGTGAGGGATTTTTTAATAACAAATTCTTTAACCTGGCAAAGGAATGTATTGTGAAGAACTATTTTGTGTCTTACGCTCACTTACCACCACGTCCAATATCAGGATTTTACCGTTACGTTCGACTTCAACCTGCATCGTACTGTTAGGCGCCTGTATGGCGACAAAGTTAATCAGATGCGATGCCGAAGTAATCACTTCATTATTAACCTTCAGAATTTTATCGCCACGCTGGATACCAGCCTTGGCTGCTGGACCATCTGCAAGTACTTCCGCAACCATGACACCAGTTTCTTTCGGCTGTAGCACATCATTTCGCTCACTTGGCAATAAGCTAATCCCCAACCAGCCACGTACTACACGCCCATCTTTTAAAATTGCATTCATGACCTGCTGACAAATTTTAGCCGGAATGGCAAAACCAATACCCAAAGATCCCCCAGTTTGCGAGAAAATTGCGGTATTTACACCAATCAGATTACCCGCTACATCAATTAATGCGCCCCCTGAATTACCCGGGTTAATGGCCGCATCCGTTTGAATAAAGTCTTCATAGGTATTAATCCCTAAATCCGAACGACCAGTTGCCGAGATAATCCCCTGAGTCACAGTTTGTCCCACACCAAAGGGGTTACCAATCGCCAGAACCACATCACCCACCTCATTGCCACTAAGCTTGAATGGCAGTACCGGCAATTGATCCAGTTCAATTTTAATGACAGCCAGATCAGTATCAGGATCGGTGCCGACGACTCTGGCTTCAGCACGACGGCCATCATGTAACGCAACCACAATCTGATCTGCCTGAGCAATCACATGATTATTCGTTAAAATATAACCATCCGGGCGTACAATTACCCCCGAACCCAGACTGTTTTCATTCGGGCTTTGGCTAAACTGCTCTGGCAATTGGTCACCAAAAAACTCACGAAATACCGGATCAGTCAGTAAAGGATGAGCCTGCTGTTTCACCTTTTGGGTAGTAAAAATATTGACAACAGCTGGTGCCGCGACTTTTACTGCTGCGTTATAAGAAACAATTCCGCCTGAACGTGTCGTATCAATCAGGGGTTCTACTTTTTCGGCTGGCATTTTGACGCCATCAGGCGCAATGGGTGCTTTCGGTTTTTGCAGTTGTTGCCACCCCAAAAAACCGATAATGACTAAAATCAGTAATACCCATGGTAACCATGTAAAGGTCCGGCGCACGTTGCAATCCTCTAAAATATTTTAATTCGTTGATGGCTAAGTAATTTGTGCTCTATTGTAATGCCAAATACATAACTAAACACAAAAATATGCCAAGATATTTGTGCAGCTTTAGTTACAATTAATCTTATATTTTAATGGTGACAAGTTTTTAAACTGGCGGAAATTTTATGGCAGATTTAAACGATATTATTCAGTGGTGTAATCAGACTTTATTTACGCATGAGTTCAAGGATTATGCACCAAATGGTCTACAGATCGAAGGCCGTACTGAAGTAAATAAAATTGTATGTGCAGTCAGTGCCTCACAAGGCGCAATTGAAGCAGCGATTGAACAGGGCGCCGATTTGTTATTGGTGCATCATGGCTATTTCTGGAAAGGTGAACCTTACCCCATTACCGGTATGCGCGGTAAACGGATTAAAGCCTTAATCCAAAATGATATCTCTCTGGTTGGCTATCATCTGCCTTTAGACAGTCATCCAACTTTAGGCAATAATGCGGCGATTGCAGATTTATTAGGACTGGAAAATATCGAACAGTTGGATCCGAGTGAACGCCATCCAATTGGCAATATTGGCTATTTAAAACAACCGATGAGTCCTGAATATTTTAAAAGCCATGTTTCAGAAAAACTTGGCTTTGATGCAATTCATCTTCCTGCGGACAAGACTCAAATCCATAAAGTCGGTTTCTGTACCGGTGGTGCGCAGGATTATATTCATAAAGCAGCGGCCGCAGATTGTGATGCCTATATTTCTGGCGAAGTGAGCGAACGTACTTTTTATGAAGCTCAGGAGCTGAATGTACATTATTATGCCTGTGGCCATCATGCCACTGAAAAATACGGTGTGCAGCGCTTGGCCAAAGCGATTTCAGAACAGTTTAATATTGAGTATGCTTATTACGAATTAAACAATCCGATTTAATTCTCGCTGACAGCATTTTTCAAGAGCTTTATTTATATATTTTCAGGATTTATTGTGTATTGTTATTTATACGCAATGCCCATTTTGTCCGATTATCTATTACAATAAAGCCACTTATTGTTAAAACCCAGCTAAATGCAAGGAATTGAGAACATGACAACCATTACTTTACCTGCTCTACCTTACGGTTATGAAGATCTTGCTCCTCATATCAGCAAAGAAACTTTAGAATACCATCATGATAAACACCATAATACTTATGTGGTTAACCTGAACAACCTGATCAAAGGTACTGACCTTGAAGGTAAAACTTTAGAAGAAATCATCATGGCAACTGCTGGTGATGCATCTAAAGCAGGTGTGTTCAACAACGCAGCTCAAGTTTGGAACCACACGTTCTACTGGAACTGTATGGCTAAAAATGGTGGCGGTAAAGCAACTGGCACTTTAGCTGCAAAAATCGACGAAGCTTTCGGTTCTTATGAAAAATTTGCCGAAGAGTTTGCAACTGCTGCAACCACTCAGTTTGGTTCAGGCTGGGCTTGGTTAGTAGCTGATGAAGTGAATGGTAAACTTTCTATCATGAAAACTTCAAACGCAGATACACCAATGGCTCACGGTAAAGTTGCAGTGTTAACAATTGATGTTTGGGAACATGCTTACTACATCGATTTCCGCAATGCGCGTCCTAAGTACATCTCGACTTTCTTGGAAAGCTTAGTAAACTGGGATTACGCAAATGCAAAATATGCTGGCCAACCTGCTGGTGTTGAGAAATAATTTTTTATTTCCTGCATAAAAATCACCCTTTATGGGTGATTTTTTTATTTTTAAGGCCAGGCTGCATATTAAAAAAGCAAATGATTCATTTCTTTACATGAATTGATTGACGGCTTTTGGTTTCCTGCCTAAAATGCCCCTCAGATTCTCCAATAGCTCAGTCGGTAGAGCGACGGACTGTTAATCCGCAGGTCCCTGGTTCGAGCCCAGGTTGGAGAGCCAATCTATTCTCCCATAGCTCAGTCGGTAGAGCGACGGACTGTTAATCCGCAGGTCCCTGGTTCGAGCCCAGGTGGGAGAGCCAAGATTTTTATAAAACCCACTCATTGCGAAGTGGGTTTTTTTATTCTTCCCTGTTTTAGTCTGTGTTTAATTTGAGTCAGTTTATATTTTTTGTGATTGGCTGCATGGCGAGTTTTGCCTTAATTTGCCTGCTCTTTCCACGCCTGTTTACCCGTCGGCAGAAGTTTTATCCCAAACCTGTCATTACTGCTTTTGAAAGCAGAATGTTTGTACGCCTAAAAGAAGCTTTTCCTCATCATCATATTTTGGCACAAGTTGCATTTAGCGCCTTAATCACTCATGACCACATGAAAATGCGCAATCAATTTAACCGTAAAGTAACCGATTTTGTGGTACTGGATCGTGAGTATAAGGTGGTTGCCATTATTGAGCTGGACGACCCCAGCCATATCGGTAAAGAACAGGAAGATGCGGAACGTGATGCCATGCTAATTGCAGCAGGTTATACAGTCATCCGCTATACAGACATTCCAAGCATCCGACAATTACAACAGAATTTAAGATAAGCACAACAGCTTATACTCAGCGGTATTTTAACTTCAAAACTCGCCTGATGGCCAAGGATTCGATTTTGAATCTTTTGGCTGCTTGCCTGCCCCAACACAACTTATCATTTTCCTGATTAATCGCCCTACTTTTAAAAAGTTGCCTTTTAAACTTTTCTTTGTATATTTTTAGGGTGATAAAATTTAACTTATCGTTTTATAATCTCTTAGAAAATAACATATAAGTAAGATGCAATGAGCCAGCTATTGCATTTCCGGTCATGATCATCTTACTTATTTTAATACTCCTTCTTATTCAGTGATCGTCCATTTATGCAAAACTCTATTCGTATTGGTATCGCAGGTTACGGTAATCTTGGCCGTGGTGTTGAAACTGCAATTCACAAAAATCCTGATATGCAACTTGTGGGTATTTTCACTCGCCGCGCACCTAGCAGTGTTACTCCCTGCTTTGCAGAAACTCAGGTTTATAGCATGGATGCATTATTAAATGATTTTAGCGATAAAATTGATGTGCTTATTCTTTGTGGCGGCTCTAAAGATGACCTACCGCAACAAGGCCCGATTTTTGCAAGTAAATTCAATATCGTAGATAGCTTTGATACCCATGCACGCATTCCGGAATACTATGCAGCAGTAGATGGGCCTGCAACTGCCAATAATAAAACAGCCCTGATCTCTATTGGTTGGGATCCAGGCATGTTTTCAATTAATCGTTTATTTGGTGAAGCTTTATTGCCAGATGGTGAAACCTATACATTCTGGGGTAAAGGCTTAAGTCAGGGCCACTCCGATGCAGTCCGCCGTGTACCAGGCGTGAAAGCCGGTGTTCAATATACCATTCCATCCAGCCATGCAATTGAACAGGTACGCAGTGGCGCTCGCCCTAACTTAAGCACTAAAGACAAGCATCATCGTGAATGTTATGTGGTATTAGAACAAGGTGCTGATGCTGTAACAGTTGAACAGGCTATTGTGACAATGCCGGATTACTTCGCCGACTATAATACGACTGTGAATTTTATCAGTGAGGAAACCTTACTGAAAGATCACCAGCGTATGCCACATGGCGGTTTTGTTATCCGTAGCGGCAATACCAGTGATGAGCAGGCTCAAGTCATTGAGTTTTCTTTGAAACTGAATAGTAATCCTGAATTTACTGCAAGCGTTTTAGTGGCATATGCCCGTGCCTGCTACCGCCTGAATCAAACTCAGCAGTATGGTGCCAAAACAGCATTCGATGTAGCACCTGGATTGCTTTCAATCAAAACACCTGAGCAATTACGTAAAGAACTGCTCTAAGGCCATTTAAATATAACCACTGATCAGGTGATCAGTGGTTATATCCTGTCTATTTAAGCAGAATGCTGTGATGCAACATTAAATATTTATAATGAGATCAGACAATACTCGTATGCGGATGGCATGAGCCTTCAACATTTGAAACAAGAAAAAGAAATCTCGTCCCGGATGCTCTGCGCCTGATAGCCAACTATGCAGCTGTTCAGTATAGACCTATAAAGTATCAAACCATCACCCCACTATTGAAGATCATAAGAACAACTAGTAAGGAGAAGCCTATTGGGTTTCAGAAGCAGCTTGACTCGCCTGAGCTTGCGGCTCTACCTTTAATTTCTCGGCGGCCTCTCGTGCTTCAATACGCGCGATCATCTCAGCTTGCTGCTGCTTATATTTTTCCTGATTTTTCGCATCACTGTTGACGGCCAAAAATGCCATGGTAATTAAAAAAATCGGGATACATAAAGCCAGTGTTCCAAGAATCACCAGCTTTTTAATACTGCGCTGTTGTGGCTGTTGCGACATAAACCGACCTGCTTTTCTCTATCATTCATTGCGCTGCCCAATATAACAAAATAAAGCAATTGCTCAAGCTATAAAAAGGAGCCGAAGCTCCTTTGGTATTAAGGACTGACACCAGCCGGCATATGCGTTTCAATAAACGATACCAGCAGATCATTACTTTTTACAATAGCTTCGGTATACGTTGCATTTGACACAGGTACAAAAGTGACAGCGGTACCCATATTTGCCAAGTTTTTCTGTAAAGCATCAGTGATTATATAAGGCACTGCCGTATCTGCCGTTCCCTGGATAATCATGACTGGCACATTGATTTTTTCAGTTGCAGGCTGGTTTTCAAGCAGGAACTTTTTGACTGAAGAATTATCTTGAAAGTTCGCAACCAATCCTGGATAATCAATAACAGTTTTCCCCGGATTAGTATTCAGGTAAAGATTAATATCATTAATATATTCAGTAATTAGAGGCTGTAGACATAATCCATTTTCCCCCGTCGTCCCTTCGGCTTTTTCAGCAACAATGCCAGCTCGTTCCGAAAAAATATTGCGATAGTTAAAAGCTGGTTCATAGGCCTTAATCCCGACGCCCACATAGGCTGCATAAGCCAGCAACTCAGCATAGACCGCTTTGGCCCTCTCATCTTGCCCAGCATCCACCATAGCTTTTAAAGCTTGTGGTGCTATTTCACCAATAATACGTCCTAAGCTTGATGCCGGAGCTGCTGCAACTGCTGCCTTATAATTTGAATCACGATCCGCAAACTCTGCTGTTGCCAGAGAGGCATGCCCTCCCTGAGATTGCCCGACAGATACCCAAGCCCCATTAAATCTACTGCCCTGCTGCTGTTTAAATGCTTTTACTGCATAAATTGCTGATTGAGCAGCACTATCCAGATTCAAATAAGGATGGATTCCCTGGGTGCCCAAACCCTCATAATCTGGTGCCACAATGACATATCCTTGTGTAAGCAGGCTACGTGCAAGCACTTTAAAGTTAGAGTTGAGCAGGTTATTCGTTGGCGCACATGAATCACCACTACCTACCGTACCATGTTCCCAGACAACGACACGCCAGCCATCTTTTGGCTGTGGTGTATTCGGATACAGAACCATCGCCGTAGCCTCAACCCGCTCACCACGTACATTTGGCATGTTATAGCGCATGACCTGAATATTGGATGCTTCCGCAAGTATATCTGCACTATAGGCTTTCTGACCCAAGAATACTTTTTCCTGGGGCTGAAATGAACTGTTATCATCATCGTTATGACACGCCGTCAGGAATAATGTCATTGAACACATCACTGCCAGACAGGTCTTTTTAAAACCGTTTTTCATTATCTTATTCATATGGTAATCCCTTATTGTTCTTTATAATTCTCATGCAAGAGCTTTGAATAAAACATAAAAAAAAGCATCCTTATAGGATGCTTTTGTAAGTCTGCAATCACCAGTTTTTTTTACCAGAGTGCCAGAAAAATTCCGGTGAATATTATCAAACCTACCCAACGATTATGACGAAATGCCCAGAAACACCAGTGCGGCTCTTTCTCTTTGGTTTTAGTCCATTGATAGATAAAATCTGCAATCACCACCAGCAAAGCAATCAGGCCAAATGGCACCAACAGGTGTTCTATACATAGTGCACTACCTATGAGCACAACACTCACAGCCTGTAGCGCAGAAATCATTGTAATATCGTATTTCCCAAAAAGAATAGCGGTCGATTTTACCCCGATTTTTAAATCGTATTCACGGTCAGTAATTGCATATTGAGTGTCATAAGCCACAGTCCAGGCCAGATTACCAAAATACAGCAGCCAGCAACTCCAATCGAGCGGCTTGCCCATTGCTGTGAATGACATGGGAATTCCCCATGAAAATGCCATGCCCAGCACGACTTGCGGCAAATGCGTATATCGCTTCATAAAGGGGTAAATAAACGCAAGCGCCAGACCAGCAAGCGCGCAATAGAATGTCGCTATGGGCAGAAAAAACAAGGTGCAGGCGCTGGCAGCGACCAGAGCCAAAAATACCCAAACCGCTTCACGTGCTGAAATAACTCCGGTTGCCAGCGGCCGGTTTTTGGTGCGGTCTACATGAGCATCCACTTTTCGGTCGGCAAAATCGTTGATCGCACAACCCGCAGCTCGCATAAAAATAGTGCCTAAAATCATGGCAATTAAGATGGTTAAATCAGGAATACCTTCCGCAGCAATCCATAACGCCCACATGGTTGGCCAGAATACCAGTTCTGTACCAATCGGCTTATCAAAACGACAGAGATAATAATAAGCCTCAAAACGCTGACGCCATGTGGTCGTTTGCAAAGTTGCCATGTTTATCCTTAACGATGTTGTAATGAAGTCTGATGTTGTAAAAACTGCTCAAAACTGGGCAAAAAAGTCTCTTGCACAATAAATTTACAACCGTGCCAAGTATAGCAGCTCTGCCTGGTCCAGCCATCTTCAAGCCATAACACACGGCGCTCACACTGAGGATTGGTACGTTGAAATAAAAACCAGCCAATCGGCTTTTTACCAATATGCTGAAAAATCCGCGCCCGTTTTTGCAAACTTAAAATAGGAAAAATACTTTTTGCTTTCACCCAAGGCTGAGCTTCACAGCCATATAAATGGCTTTCCCGTACCCATGAGGTATGCTGATGTGGCATTCCCATCCACCGTGCATCACTGAAGCTTAAGCGCTGAAAATGCTCTTT
Source organism: Acinetobacter sp. RF14B (assembly GCF_006864105.1). Taxonomy (NCBI): domain Bacteria; kingdom Pseudomonadati; phylum Pseudomonadota; class Gammaproteobacteria; order Moraxellales; family Moraxellaceae; genus Acinetobacter; species Acinetobacter sp. RF14B. Next base: position 20,289 of record NZ_SMTB01000014.1, read on the forward strand.
GACTGGCTGAACATTGAATTTTCCATTCGCTAAATCTGTCAGCTGCTGCGTTAAAGACCCTGAAGCATACAGCCATGATTTCAATTCAGCAGAGATTTGCTGCATAAGTTTACCTGTACACTCAACCTGCAAGATATTTGACTGCTTAATATGCATCTTGCACTTTATTCCATAACCAATGTTTAGCCATTGTCTGTTTTGGCAATAACTTCAAACTGACCATTTGCCTTTTTCAGCAAGATAAAACCCTCAGCACTTAAATAAAAACTTTGCGGATAATCATAATCCAATGCCAGCTCAGGGTTTTTCAATGCAATAAATTGCGCCTGTTTATAGCCTTCGGGACTACGTCCAACTTCAATATAAGTTACTTCTGAAAAATTGAGTTTGAAACCTTTTGCATGATCGTTCGGATCATTCCAGGGGAAAAATCCTGTGTGCTTTTTACGTTGCGCCATATTATCTACTAATTGTAAATCTCTAAACAGATGATACAAAAAAACCCGCGCAAGGCGGGCATTTTTTACAGTGAAATTCTATAAAGAATTAAAGACTGTAGTACATATCGAATTCAACCGGGTGAGTTGTGGTATTTAAACGGCGAACTTCTTCCGTTTTAATTTCGATATAGGCATCAAGCATATCTTTAGAGAACACGCCACCTTTTAACAGGTAGTCATGGTCAGCTTCGAGTGCCTCCAGTGCCATTTCCAGACTATGAGCCACTGTAGGGATTTTTGCTTCTTCTTCAGGAGGAAGATCATACAAGTTTTTATCAGCAGCTTCACCTGGGTGGATCTTATTTTGGATACCGTCCAGACCTGCCATCAACAAAGCAGCAAAACCCAGGTACGGGTTCATCATTGGATCAGGGAAGCGCGCTTCAATACGTTTGCCTTTCGGGCTAGATACGTATGGAATACGGATTGATGCAGAACGGTTACGCGCTGAATAAGCCAGCATAATTGGTGCTTCAAAATGTGGTACTAAACGCTTGTACGAGTTAGTAGAAGGGTTAGTGATCGCATTTAATGAACGCGCATGTTTGATGATACCGCCAATGAAATACAGGGCCATTTCTGAAAGGCCTGCATATTCATCACCTGCAAACAGGTTCTTGCCATCTTTAGAGATCGACATGTGAACATGCATACCAGAACCGTTATCGCCAACCATCGGTTTAGGCATAAAGGTTGCAGTTTTCGCGTATTGATGGGCAACGTTCCAAACCGCATATTTGAACTGTTGAACTTCATCAGCTTTACGCACCATAGTATTAAAGCTCACCCCAATTTCTAATTGGCAAGATGCAACTTCGTGGTGATGTACTTCTACACGGCCTGGCCCCATAATATCTTCAATTTTTGCACACATATCTGCACGCATATCTTGTGAAGAATCTACAGGAGGAACCGGGAAATAACCGCCTTTAACACGTGGACGGTGACCAGAGTTACCAGCTTCATAATCTTTACCGGTTGACCATGCAGCTTCTTCAGCGATCAATGTATGGCGTGCGCCAGACATGTCGATTTCCCATTTTACTTCGTCAAATACGAAGAATTCTGGTTCTGGGCCAAAGAATGCTGTATCACCAATACCTGTCGACTTTAAATACTCTTCTGCACGGCGAGCGATAGAGCGTGGATCACGGTCATAACCCTGACCAGTCGATGGTTCAATGACATCACAAGTTACAACAACTGTTGGCTCTGCGAAGAACGGATCTAAGAAGCAAGTCTCTGCATCTGGACGTAAAATCATGTCGGATGCTTCAATACCTTTCCATCCAGCGATTGACGAACCGTCAAACATTTTCCCGTCTTCAAACGTATCTTCATCAATACTGTCTGATGGGTAAGTGACATGCTGTTCTTTACCCTTGGTATCAGTAAAGCGAAAATCGACCCATTTTGCGCCACTTTCTTGTATGAGTTGAAGGACCTTGTTCGCCATGCTCATTTTGCTCCGATGGTTTTTGTTGCACTCGCAAAGTGCGTGTTAGTAGTTGGCATTCATTAATGCAATTATCGTACCAACTCTTAAAAGCATAGTTAAAATTCTGAATTCTTTACAAGAAAACATCTTAAGCTAAAAATACTTTGCGCCTATTATACTGGGAGTGAAAGGAAATGCACTATATTCAGGCACGCTGGATATATTTTATTGGTACTTATTTTCTAACGCACTTAAATAGTGCGCATGACCTTTTTTAAAGATAAAAATATAATTCTTAAACATATTTCTATAAATTTAGTAAATTTTAGCTTAAAGATTGCCCAATTCTGGCAAATAGCCATAAAGCTATAACAATTCAGCAACATAAAAGAGAAGTACACCAGCTGCTCTCTTTTCTGTTTTATATGATTTTTTTGCAAAATAAGTACAATTATTCTGCTTTTCTTAGAGTATTGCCAACCATTTAAGTGATGCTTTTTAGATCAAGTTGTGGATAGGCGGTTTTATCGTTTTTTATTTTTATCCCATCGTTTTTTTCATTTTTCACCAACAATCTATCTAAAAGTAAGCTTATAACTTTAAGAAAGTCGGTTACTCATCATCAGTTTATGTGCAACCTAAAATAATAAGATTCTGGTACATCATTGCTGGAGCATCGCAAAACCCAAGCAGTACGGTTTGCCAAAAATACTATTTCTCAAAAGCAGATCATTCATCATAAAAATATTCCAGGAGTAGAAGTATTCTTAGCATGCTTACATCAAGCCTACTTCTATCATTTTACAGCTATGCCTGAATTAGAGTAACGCTTTGAATTTGGTTACCATCACATTATGGGCTGATAAAAAGAAAATGATTGTGAATCAATCACAGCCTCTAAAAAACCAAGTATAAGAAATAAATAACACCCAAATAATTGGACGAATGAAATCATCACAAGCCATTCAAAAACTGCTAAAGTAGCCGCTTGGTAGTGCAGCTGTCTTAATGCCTGCAAAATCAATCACTTTATACAAAGTGAGTAACATTGTGGTTAACAAACTCCCGCAGTGTTATAAAGTATATAAACTTCAAGAGGTTATGCTCAAAATGCTTCTCATGATCGACAACTATGACTCTTTTACTTATAACATCGTCCAATATTTTGGCGAACTGCAACAGGAAGTAAAAGTAGTCCGTAATGATGCCGTGACTTTGGAGAATATTGAGCGATGGCAACCGAAGTATCTGGTCATTGGTCCTGGTCCCTGCTCTCCAAGTGAAGCGGGTATCTCTATTCCGGCCATTCAGCACTTTGGCGGGAAAATCCCTTTACTCGGCGTCTGCTTAGGTCATCAAAGTATTGGACAGGCCTTTGGTGGTGAGATTGTTCGCGCCAAACGCGTAATGCATGGACGTTTGTCTGATATGTATCACAGCGATACCGGGATTTTCAGTCACCTGCCTTCTCCCTTTTCAGCGACCCGTTATCACTCTTTGGTGATTGATCAAGCGACGTTACCGAACTGTCTGGAAGTGACTTGCTGGACCAATGAAACAGATGGTTCGATGGAAGAAATTATGGGAATTAAACATAAGACATTGCCGATCGAAGGCGTGCAGTTTCACCCGGAATCCATCCTGAGCCAGCATGGTCATCAGATCTTTAAAAACTTTCTTGAAATTTATGCATAATGGGCGAAGCACAATAAATGAACATTCAACAAGCATTAAGTAATATTACAAAAAATATTCATCTGACTCAGGAACAAATGGAAGATGTGATGCGTAGCATCATGTCGGGCGAAACTACCGATGCACAGATTGGTGCCCTACTCATGGGTTTACGCCTGAAAGGTGAAAGTATTGATGAAATCACCGCCGCAGCACGGGTCATGCGTGAACTTGCAACTAAAATTGAAGTCAGCGACATACCGCATCTGGTCGATATTGTCGGTACAGGTGGCGATGGACAGAACCTGTTTAATGTCTCTACCGCCTCGGCCTTTGTGATTGCGGCGGCAGGCGCAACTATTGCCAAACATGGGAACCGTGGAGTTTCAAGTAAATCTGGTTCTTCTGATTTGCTGGAACAGGCCGGTATCCATCTTGACCTGAACATGCAGCAGACTGAGCGCTGCATCCGTGACATTGGTATCGGCTTCCTGTTTGCACCCAATCATCATAAGGCCATGAAATATGCGATTGGTCCACGTAAAGAGCTGGGTATTCGCAGTATTTTTAACTTACTTGGCCCGCTTACGAATCCGGCCGGAGTAAAGCGTCTGGTGATTGGTGTATTTTCTAATGAATTATGCCGCCCAATTGCAGAGGTCATGAAACAGCTCGGGGCAGAACATGTGATGGTGGTGCATTCACGTGATGGTTTAGATGAAATCAGTCTGGCTTCTGCGACCCATGTGGCCGAGCTTAAAAATGGTGAAGTGAGTGAATGGGAAATTACGCCTGAACTCGTGGATATTGAATCCCAGACATTAACCGGGTTAATTGTGGAAGATTCTGCAACAAGTCTGGCGCTGATTAAAGATGCTCTCGGCAAGAAAAAATCCGAGATTGGTTATAAGGCCGCCAATATGATTGCTCTGAATGCAGGTGCCGGAATCTATGTATCTGGTTTAACCACCAGCTATAAGCAAGGTGTGGCGCTGGCGCATGATATTATTTATGGCGGTCAGGCACTTGAGAAAATGAGTGTACTTTCTGAATTTACAAAAACCATCAAGCAATATGAAGTTTAAACAGGTCAGGAGTTTTTATCATGGTTGATATCGCCAATACAATTTTAGGTAAAATTATTGACCGCAAGAAAGAAGAATTTGCACTACGTTTAAAGCAGCACAGCTACAAAGACCTGGAAGAGCTGGCACAGGCAGCGACGCCAGTGCGTAGTTTTACCCAATCGCTCCTGTCTAAACGTCCCGGGGTGATTGCTGAAATCAAGAAAGCCTCACCTTCAAAAGGGATTATCCGGGAAAATTTTAATCCGGCAGAGATTGCACAGCAGTATGAAGAAGCTGGTGCAGCCTGTTTATCGGTACTGACCGATGAGGATTTTTTCCACGGTGCAGATGCAAATATTCAGATCGCACGTTCACATTCTAGCCTGCCTGCCCTGCGTAAAGACTTCCTGATCGACCCGTATGGGGTCATCGAGGCACGTGCCCTGCATGCTGACTGTATTTTGCTGATCGTGGCATCTTTATCAGACCAGCAATTAGAGGAAATGTCCAAGACTGCATTTGAACATAATCTTGATGTGCTGGTCGAAGTACATGATGAGGAAGAGCTGGGACGTGCCTTAAAACTTTCTGACCGCTGTCTGCTTGGTGTGAATAACCGTAATTTAAAAACCTTTGAGGTGGACTTAAACACCTCAATTCGGCTGAAAAAATTACTTGATCCGTCACGCTTACTGGTCACTGAAAGCGGTATCGCTACACCTGCTGACGTCAGCATGATGCAGGAACAGGATATTCATGCCTTTCTGGTCGGTGAAAGCTTTATGAAACAGCCGCGTCCTGACCATGCTTTCTATGAGTTATTTGGTGAGCCAGAAACTGTTTAAGAATTAACAAGCTTTTAAAAAACCCGATTTCAGAATCGGGTTTTTAATTTTTCACTCAAGCTTTACTATGGCCTAAGTATCAATAGCAGCTCTAAGCGCTTAAGTAAAAAAGACCGTTTGAGAATACAATAAGCGCATATGGGCCAGCTGCTGCTTTCATCCTCTCCACATAAATAGCTCTTCTGATAAGTTCTCCTGATTATATTTTGTCTACTCAATCCCCCTGATAGAGACTTAAATCACACTTATTTATCCTCATAACTACGTGAAGATCTTATGATTTCCCTGTAACTCTCCGGCCTTGAATTTTTCTATATGCAGCTATAAATGCAAGTCAGTTCTCTTTTATGCAATTCAGGACTATAATTTAGTTAAATTTTGCATTTCTCTCCTGTTTTTTTCATTATGAGCAAACACGATTCTTCACTTTCCAAAGACCAGTTCAATTTGCTGAAACAGTTTAAAAAACAAATCAGCAATCCACACCCACAGGTGGCTCCTGTTACGCCTGTTGAAAAGACACCTGAACAAGCGCAGGAGGATGATCTTGAGCTGTTTCGCAAGCAGATGCAGGGAGTGCAAAAAATAACTCAGGGCAATATTGCCAAAATAGAGAAAATGCCAAAAAAGAAAGTGGATGCCCAGACGCTGGCCAAGCGTGCAGCTGCCGAAGGTCCAATGGAAACGGATCAGGCTGCCTTATCCGATACTCAGGCGATGCTCAATCCTGTTGGAAGTCAGGCAAACTTAAGTTACCGTATTGCAACTTTACAGCACAAAGTCTTTGAAGATTTAAAAGCCGGCAATTTACGCTGGTTTGAAGCCGTTGACCTGCATGGCTGTACTGTCGAGGAAGCCCGTCAGGCTGTACTACAAATCATTCAGATGGCCAAAGACGAAAACCAGAATGTGATCAAAATTGTTCATGGCAAAGGTCCTGAAGCAATTTTAAAAACCTATGTCAACGGCTGGTTACGTCAACATCGTGATGTTCTGGCCTTTGTCAGTGCACCGGAAAGACAGGGAGGCACTGGTGCCGTGCTGGTTCTGCTAAAACGCGCAGAAAAAAATCCAAAGTTTAAACATTAATCGGATTCCACCCTAAAATAAGGCATTGTAATAGTTTTCTGCTACAATGCCCTCCTTGTTTCATTCTCAGTTTAAGTGAATATGTCATATGACTATGCAGCAATCCTACGCAAACATTCTTACTGCCGTTGGTGAAGATTTAAATCGCCCTGGCCTCAAAGATACGCCCATGCGTGCTGCGAAAGCCTTTTCGTATTTGACCTCAGGTTATAGCCAAGTTCTTGAAGAAGTCACCAACAGCGCGGTGTTTCCTTCGGATAACCGTGAAATGGTTTTGGTAAAAAATATCGAGTTCTATTCACTCTGTGAACATCATTTATTGCCATTCTATGGTCGTGTACATATTGCCTATCTGCCTGAAGGTCATGTGCTCGGCTTGTCCAAATTTGCCCGTATTACCGAAATGTTTGCGCGTCGCCTGCAAATTCAGGAAAACCTGACCCAGCAAATTGCCGAGGCTGTCGCAGAAGTGACCAAAGCGCGCGGTGTTGCGGTCATGATCGATTCTGCACATATGTGTATGATGATGCGTGGTGTAGGCAAACAGGAATCAACGACACGTACGGTTTCTTTTATCGGAGATTTTAAAACCAATAAAGAAGAACGTCGTGAATTTTTAAGTGCCGTGCCAGAAAGTTATTAATCCCTCAAAGCCTCAACGCATGTCGAGGCTTTTTTATCCGGATGAGGTTATCAGAAAATGTCAATTTGGATTGCAGGTCAGGGTTTAAGTCAAACTGAGGCCAGTGTCGACTATCCAAGGCCGGAGCGTCTGGTTCAGGGAAATCCAAAACGTCTGACCTATAGCGCTTATGAGCATCCGCATATGGACTGCGGAATCTGGAATTGTGAAGTAGGGGCATGGAATATTCAATTTGCTGAAAATAAACAGGAATTTTTTCAGGTCATTGAAGGTGTAGTCCGTATACATGATACCCAGAGCCAGTCATTTATTGAGGTAAAAGCGGGCGAAGCCGGTATCATTCCCCCTGCATTTACCGGCACGTTTGAAGTCGTCGAAGCGGTTAAAAAGTATTATGTGGTGGTTGAATACTAAATATCTTTCACACAATAAGAAATTTTAAACTGTTTGATTCAGTCCCCAGACTCCTTAATACTGAAATCATTTCAGTATTAGTCCCGTCAAAATAGCCGGAAGAATCAGCTACCTTTGCTTTATTTTAAATTGACAATACATTTCCTGCCATAATGTCCTACTGATTTTTTACTGCTCTCATTGCAACATATATAGCACTTCTATTTGCTGGAGTAGTAAAGGCATGAACAAAAAACCGTTAGATCCACCTAAACGTACTTCACGTGTATATTCATCTAGCTTTGATTATTCTCTCGATTTTAAAAAGATCGATTTTCGCAAGCGTCCGGATTTATACCGGATTGGTCGTGGAGAACAAGGTGTGTTGTTGGTCGAGCCTTATAAATCGGAAATTTTGCCGTACTGGCGCTTTGCCGATGCAGAAAAAGCTCAGCTTAGCAGCGCAAAAATTTATGCTCTATTCTTAGAATATTTACAGCAGAATGATTTTGTAGGCGCAGATATGGCACGCAAGTTTTTGCAGATGGGTTATACCCGTGCCCGGCGTTATGCCAATCATAAAAGCGGTAAAAAATATGCAGGCCCTGTACCTGAAGATAAAAAAGGGTTAAGCGGTTCACATGGCCGGGATGAAATCCCACGAAGTCCAGAAGACCCTGTCAAAGCAGCGGCAGCAAAAATTTTTAAGCAGAAGTGGGATGAAGCCAAAGCTCATCCCGATTATATTCAGCTAAAACAAAAGTTTCTGGCTTTTATCCAGCAGCAACCCTCAGATTAAAACCTACGCTCTCCAGCATTTAAGCCCTTCTTTGCTGTTTAATCTGTCCACAAGAGGGAGGCTTAGCCATATACACCAGATTTCGGCCAGTATTTTTTGCCATATACAATGCAGCATCAGCTGCATCCAGGAATTTCTGATAATCAGGATGACCATCAAATAAGACACAGCCGATACTGACCGTCAGTTTAAAGCACTGTCCCTGTCCGTCATTGATCAGGCTATTTTCCACATATTGACGAATACTCTCTGCAATATGGCGCGTACGTTTCTCATCGGCATCTACTAGCAGCAGTAAAAATTCTTCGCCACCGAGACGAAAAGCATAATCACTGCCCTGACTATACCTCTGCAAGGCTTCAGCAATAAATTTCAGCGCAACATCCCCCGCTGTGTGACCGAACTTGTCATTAATATTTTTAAAAAAGTCGGCATCAATTGCCAATAGAGACAAAGGCGTCTGGTTTTGCCGTGAGTAGCTGATTTCGCGAGAAATAATCGTATTTAAATAACGGCGATTGAGCAGCTGAGTCAATGAATCATTCCCGGCTTCAATATAATCAGCCACCTGAAACAATTGGTCTACCAGATGCTGGATTTCACGGTTAATATCACGGATGTGTTGAATCAACCCCAGCATGTTAGTGTTTTCTGTACATTCCCCTATAGCTTTATTCACTTCATCAACCTGATAAATCCGCTTGATGACCAGATCGACCTGATCTGACTCTGCAAAAGCATAGGCTGCCTTATGAATAAACCAAAGTCCAAATTCAGACTTGGACAACATCGGATGTCTGAACGGGCCAGTGCCTGAAAACACCTTGAACATCAAATCATTTTCCCAGTCCAGCAAGGCACTGCGCTGCTTGTCTTTTTGTACTGCAACATCCTGCATCGCAGAAAATATACGATAGCTATGCTTGATTTCCTGATTCGCTACTGTTTTGGCCTCATAGGAACGACACATAATTTCTGTAGCAAATCCCATGACTTCTATAATATAACTACAGGTGGTAAAAGCATGGGCAGATGGGTTTAAACCCAATAATTGAAAGACCATATACTGGATTTCACGCACACCGCGCATAATGAGCCAGGCAGGAATACCAATACGCGCATGGACATGGCCGACCATCGCCTGTCTTTGTACCGCTTGCATATAATCCTTATTTACCGGAACACTAAAACTTTCCGATAACCATTGGATTAAGGTCGTATGCAAGCGCTGCTGGACCAGTTTATCTGTTAAAAATTGTGCAGATTCTTTTTCGAGCAGCATATTTTTATAAAACTCATCCACCAGAACAACCGAATGCTCCTAAACAAACTGTAAGGCTTGTAATAAAGCATCAGATGAATAATTTTGACATATCTGTTCCCACTGCTCGGCCAGCATTGCCATATTTTCATTATTCATAGGATGGAGTTCCTGATATTTGCAATTTTCAATGACATTCTTTAATAAATACAATACAATTTATACATTATAGTATGAATATTATCACTATTATTTAAATAATAGTGATCAAGTTAACAAAACAACCAACCACCCCTATAATAATACCGCCTATATTTTAAGCTCAGGTCAAAAATTAGAATAGCCAACTCAATTTTTATTCTCTAGAAATAACGGATCAGGCTCAGACTCCACTGTTCCCAATCTTGATGGTTTTGTCGCTGATATTCCCAGCCCCCCCGAATTGCATATTGTGGGGTCCAGGTATACTGAAATTGGGTCTTCAATTTCAGCTGCCATTGATGTGAATCTTCCCAATATGGCAATTCTACTTGTATCAGACTATTGAGCTGCTCATTCCAGACATTCTGACAGCCGATGGTCGGACCAGCTCCTACACGCCAACCTTGATCCAGGGCTTTGCCTGCCTGTAAATGATTTTGTAGCTGTGTATAACATAGATGTTCACGTGTTGCATTGGCCCAGCTATAACCGGCCTGCACATTTAAGTTAGCAACCCCATGCTGGCTTTCACGACTAAAATGGCCCGCTGAATCCAGAGCTTCTTGTTGCCAGCCCAAGTTAAATCCCCAGGATAAGGGCGTTTTAAAAGCATGAATCGGATTATAGGAATTGACGGTTAATAGATCCAGAAGCTTCAGCTTCAACCGATCCTGGCGATATTGCAGAGCACCATCCAAAAACAGCAGTTGGGTTCCGGTACGCAATCCTCCTTGTGGATCAATCAGGTCATGATAAGCCTGACGATGACCGATCTCGACAAAGGTCTGGCCTTGAACCTCACCGGCTTTAAAAGAAAGATGACGTGCATCATGCGCTTGCACAGGATTGGTCTTGGGTACGGCGACATTCAGGCGTTGCTTCTCAAGGGCCAACTGGCTTCGTTGCACCAGAATCTGCCTTAAACGTGGCTGCGCCACCTGAGGATCAATTTTTCGGGCGAGAAAATGCAGATACAAGTCATCATAGGCCATTTCCAGAATCTTGGCCTGGTTTTCGGCTGAGTAAGATTCGAGTATCTGACCATGTTCCCGCGGTTCAGACATGGAAATTTGATGGGCTACTTTTGCCAGCTTGTGACCATGCTGTCTGGCCTGTGCCAGTAACTGGGTTTCCAGAGCAGGACGATATACCACGTCTTTGATCAGCTGTTCATCATCCAAGGCTTTAATAGTTTCAAGCGGGATGGAGACTGCCTTAAACTGTTGCTGCAAATTGGCGTGTGGGCGTACCAGATCGATTAAGCCTAATAAACGGTAAGCACAATTGTCCTGAATAAAATAATAGGGAAATTGTACATGTTTCATTTCCCAAATATGCTGGACTAGAAATCTGGTTTCTTCCGCACTTAAAGCCAGTTCATATTCCCAAAGGTCGCGACTTTCGAAATCCCCATATTCTTTAACTTTACGATAATACGGCATCAGGGAATATTCACCTGGATACTGCCCGGTTAAACCTTTCCAGGCATAAGACCAGCTTTGCTCACCTTCGACAGTGGCCGCATAGTTCACCGCATAAGACACCAGATTTAGCTGTTGCTGATCTTTAGGATCCAAACGCAGCAAAGTATGTCCGAACATTGAGCTGGGATTGCCCATAAAGTCGGTGGCATAAATCAGCGTCGCTTTATACGGTTTAATTTCAGTCAGCCACTGATTCAACTCAGGGCAAGCCACTTCTGGTAAAGCAGCATGAGGTATCTTTAAGCTTTTAATGAGAAACTGGCTCCGCGCCGGGAAACGGCAACGAATAGATTGATCAGGTTCAGCCGTTTGAAACAGTGCCTGAATATTACTGGCCAACTCCAGTTCCAGATTTTGGGCACCCTGTTCATGATAGAAATAGCCTGAATAGCTCACTTCGCTATGCTGTTTGGCATCAGCGTACATCAAACGTTGCCAAATGATATCTTGAGCCAGCTTATTACTTTGAGCCTGTTGAATAAATGGATCTGCCGGACCGGCAAAGGATGGACAACTTAGTGTAGACAGTGCAGCAAGGATTATAAGGGCAACGCAAGATTTCATATTAGAACAGGAAATTTATTTTTAGATAGAAAAAACCCTGTCAAGCGACAGGGTTTTTGACATATTAAACGTAAGCTTTTAATACGTCGTCATTTGCCATGACAGTTTGCAGAGAAGACAATACTTCTAGTGAAGTTTCATTTTCAGTTGCATAGATTGAAGCAAAGTTTTGCTTAGAAATAGCGAAGAAACGTGCTTTATCTTCAGCTTTGATATTTAGCAATTCAGCCAATACGTTTAAGCTTTCGCCCTGACCAACCGCCATATCACGCGCGAGTGATTCAGCATTTTCATTGGTAAATGTAACCACTTGGGCGGTTACTGTACCTGTACCGCTACAACCCAAAGTACCAAAAGTGATACCGAATAACTGGTTAGCAAAAATACCGTTGGTCGTTGCTGCCAAAATTTTAGGCACTTTACCAGACTGACCTGCCCAGACTTGACTTCCAATACCACAACCTGCATCACGGTCAGCAAATGCTGCAGTTGAACCCACTGCAAGTACTGCAGCTAAAGCTAGTTTTTTCAACATGATTACTTCTCCAAAAAGTTTATCTAAGTGTTTTTAATTATTCACAATTAGGTAATTTTTATTACACCGTGGCTAGAATAACGTCAACGGTGCTTAAAGGCAAAACATTTTGTTTCAAGTTCGACAGGTTGCTTTCTCAGCAACCGGCTCAATCTTGTTCTTTTAAATGCCAGGCTCCATCGAGCTGACGTTGCCCGAGAATTTTCAATACCAGCACCAGACTGAGCAGCAGCAGCAAGTACCATGAACCGAGTTTCCCCCAGCCCACCATATGCCATTGTTCAATCTGACTCGGATAAAGCCAGATCTGATAAAAGGTACTGATATTTTCAGCGACCCAAATGATAAATGCCAATAGCAGCAGCACGGGCAACATTGGCAACTGAAAAGCATGTCGATTCAATTGAAAACGGATTTTGGTTTTCCAGAAAATCACCACACTCCAGGCAAATAAAATCATCCGGTAATCCGGAATAAAAAATTTGCTCATAAAGTTGATATAGGACAGAACCGCCAGCGCCAGCATATTAGCAAAGCTCGGTAATCTCTCAAATGACACCTGATAAAGACGTAAGGAACGCGCAAAGAAGCTTCCGACAGCCGAATACATAAATCCGGCAAATAAAGGCACAGTCAGAATTTTAAAAATGGCGGGTTGCGGGTAATGCCACGAGCCAATCGCCGGATGGGTCAGGAAAATTTCCATCACCATGGCCATCAGGTGAAACAACGCAATCACTTTCGCTTCTGCCCAAGATTCCAGCTTGGTATATAGCAGAACCACCTGAATCATCAGGGCAAAAAACAAGAGATAGTCGTAACGATAGAAACCATACAGCAGTTCGCTTCCCATGGAAGCTGTCAGGGCAAAGGCGAGCAACAGTAGAATCCCAAATAAGGCAGCCGAAGCTGCCTTATAAGTAAATTCAAACCCTGATTTTATAAAATCGATCAAGGCTTACATCCTACAGGTACTTGGCACTATACTCATGTACGGTATCAACAAAGGCTGTCGGGTTGGCCGGATCAACCCACTGGGTAATACCATGCCCCAAGTTAGCGATATAACCTGTTTTTTCGCCATTGGCATAGGCATCATCCAGCATCAGCTTGGTGGCTTTCACAATCGACTCATGGGATCCATACAAAGTTGCCGGATCAAGGTTACCTTGTAGCGCGGCACGGCCCGCAACGGTTTGGCGCGCTACATTCAGTGGCGTCGTCCAGTCCAGACCAAAAGCATCTGCACCAGTAGCAACCATTGGCTCCAGCCACTGTCCGCCACCTTTGGTGAACAGGATGACCGGAATCTTGCGACCATCTTTCTCACGCTGCAAGCCAGCCACAATTTTCTGCATATAATTCAGTGAAAACTCAATATATTCACGGTGCGCCAACGCCCCGCCCCAGCTGTCAAAAATCTGTACGGCCTGGGCACCTGCGTCAATCTGGGCATTCAGATATTCGATCACTGCATCAGCCAGACGCTGTAACAATGCATGCATGACTTCAGGCTGGGCATACATCATGTGTTTGGTAAAGCGGAAATCTTTGCTCGAACCACCTTCAACCATATAAGTGGCCAACGTCCATGGACTGCCAGAGAAACCGATTAATGGCACCTGCCCCCCCAAGGCCGAACGGATGGTAGATACCGCCTTCATGACATAGTCCAGGTCAGACTTGGCATTAAATGCAGGTAAATTTGCTACATCCTGCTCGGTGCGGACTGTCTTATGAAACTTTGGACCTTCACCCGCTTCAAAATACAATCCCAAACCCAAAGCATCGGGTACGGTCAAGATGTCTGAAAACAGGATCGCAGCATCCAGATCATAGCGGCGTAAAGGCTGTAAAGTGACCTCACACGCCAACTCAGTATTTTTACAAAGAGAAAGGAAGTCTCCCGCCTGGGCACGGGTTTCACGATATTCTGGTAAATAACGGCCTGCTTGACGCATCATCCACACAGGTGTGGTATCTACAGGTTCACGTAATAATGCGCGCAGAAAACGATCATTTTTTAAGGTCGTCATTCACTTTCCTATCTATACTTGAAGATGAAACCCATCATAACAAAAAGCCCGCATTTTGAATAACTTCTCATAACTTTAAAAACCGATCATGAGAAATGGCAAGGGATAGATTTACACAAAAGAACTACTGCATCTACACATTTTTTCTGTAATACTTACAGTGTTTTTTCACATAGTTAAAGAAGTAAATTAAGGTTGAGTTACATGTTCGTTCGCACAATGCTCGCTGTGAGTCTAGGTTGCATTTTCGCAGGTACTGTTTTCGCTGCGTCTACTGCTGAACAACCATTGAACCCGCAAATGGCCACTGATGTTTCAGTGCAAGACCCTATTGATCCTCTGGCACTTGAGTCCTCGGCGGCACAAGCTCCTGCAACCCGCCAGACGACCAATGCCCCAACAGAAGAAGCTCAAATTACAGCACAAGAAAAAAAAGAGCTGGATCAAGCATCTGCAGCTTTAAATACCTTGCAGAATACTGAAGACCAAAATGCCGATAGCGGCGTTGCACCTGCAGCTGCCAGTAAAAATGCCAGTTCGGTAGCAACTAAAGCGTCGTGGACCCTAGATGGTCTCAATAACGCCACCTGGTATGAAAATATTGGTGCGGGTCAGTTCCCGGTATATGCACGTGCGCATGTCATGTTGAATAATGCTCATGCTTCACCAGGTGCAATTGATGGAACCAGCGGTAAAAACACCCTGAAAGCTATCGCGTCTTTTCAGCAAATGAACGGCATTAAGCCTACAGGTGTACTGACCAAAGAAACCTGGGATAAACTGATTGAACGTCAAGGTTCCAAGCCTGCTTTTGTTGAATACACTATCACTGAAAAAGATCTGGCGGGTCCTTTTGTCAAGTCTATTCCTTCCAATTACGCTGAACAGGCAAAAATGAAAGGCTTGTATTACACCAGCTCGCTAGAAATGCTTAGTGAAAAGTTCCATATGGATCAAAACTTCATGCAGAAGTTAAACCCGAATGCGAACTTTAACAAAGTCGGCCAAAAAATTCTGGTAACAAATGTACGTAATGAACTTCCAGAAGGTATTCATTTGATCGTGGCGCATAAAGGTGCAAAACAGCTGTACTTATTTAACAGTAAAAATCAAATGATTGGTTCATTCCCGGCCAGTATCGGGAACACCAGCACCCCTTCACCAACGGGTACATACAAAATTACTGGTGTTGCGCCAAACCCTTGGTATAGCTACTCACCGTCAAACTTTATTCAGGGTAAAAACTTAAAGCCACTGTCTTTACCACCAGGTCCAAACGGTCCGGTAGGGAATATCTGGATTGGCTTGAATAAAAAATCATTTGGTATTCACGGTACACCGAATCCTTCTCTGATTTCCAAATCTTATTCACACGGTTGTATCCGCCTAACCAACTGGGATGCCAATGACCTGGGTAAAAAAGTAAAGTCTGGTGTGACTGTTAAGTTCCTTGAATAATCTTTGAATATTCAAACAAAAAGCCAGTCGTGAAGACTGGCTTTTTGTTTGAGAATCTAAATTGATAATTGGTTTTTTATTGCATCTCGGCAATTGCGGTACCCTTTTGCTTAGGGTCAGTATTTCCTAAGGCCGGATTGGCAATTGCATTTTCACACTGCTTTTTGTCCCGCTCATAATCCGCCTGCTTTTGAGCCACACTACTCCCATTTTCAAGGGTAGTGCGTGCCCAGATTTCCAGACTGGTTAAGGCCTTACGGCATAATGCGTATTTACCTTCAGTCACCGAGTCGGTCATTTTGACATTAATCCGCCAGTCGGTGCTGAGCTTACGGGCAGGTTCACGCACCTGTTTTTCCAGTTGATCCAGCTGTCTGTTATACACCAGAGGGTCGACTTCATTGATCAGTTTCCAGGCCGCATTGGCATAGGTCGTAGCATCATTTGTCAGCTTTGGTGCAGGTTTAATCTGAGCTTGTTCAGGCGACTGGTGGTCATTTCCACAGGCTTGCAGCAACAATACACTGCTTATTAAAGAAACAGTCAGCATTGCACGTGTCTTAAACATCAGCATATCAGGCTCGCCTTTTTAAAAAATTCGGCACTATGCTAGTAAATTCGCGTACAATACACAATCTTCATTTGACCTCTTGTTCAACTCTCCTGCAGGTGTTTCGTGACAGAGCACAATCCATCCGCAATGCAGCCTGCCGGATTCTGGCAAGGTGCAAAAGACAGCCAGGCGATTATCTTCACCTATCTGCCGGTGTCGTTTGCTTTCGGTGTTTCAGCGACTCAATTCGGCTTTACGGCCTGGGAAGCCCTGTTCCTGTCCTGTTCGATGTATGCTGGTGCCAGTCAGTTTCTGGTGGTTGCGTTACTCGGCAGTGGTACTTCTATCTGGATGACGGCGCTGACTGTCATTGCTTTAGACATTCGTCACTTGTTGTATGGCCCTGCCCTGCAAAACCTGATTCAGGATCGTCTGAACCTGAAAAAAACAGCTGTCTGGTCTTGGGGTCTGACCGACGAAGTCTTTGCTTCTGGCATGATCAAACTATCACAGCGGCGTCAGGAATGGTCTGAATCCTGGATGCTTGGCCTCAGCCTGTTCAGCTGGCTATCATGGGCATTGGGTTCTTTTCTGGGTGGTTTATTCGCCGATCAGGTCAGTAATTTACCGCAATTTTTGCAAGCAGCACTGGACTTCTTGCTCCCTGCCTTATTCCTGAGTTTCCTGCTGGCAGCCTTTGAGAAGAAACATAGCTTTGTCGTGGCAGTTACCATTATTGTCTCGGCGGTTGCCTGCTATCTTATTGACCTGTCCGCAGCCATTTTTATCGGTATCAGTTCCGGTATTTTTGCTGGCCTGTTCAAGCATTATGTTTTACAGAGACCTGATCCTGAACATGCAGGAGACCCTCGATGAATCTCGAAATTATTCTGGTCGGAATTCTGGTGGGGATTGCCAACTTTGCTTCCCGCTTTGGACCATTTTTTGTTATTCAAAAATTTCAGCAAGGCTCACAAAAACGTGGTGCCTTATGGTTAAAAATTGCCTTGGGTTCCATTGGAATTGCTGCAATTAGTTCGATGCTGGTCGTTGCAACCTTGCCCCCCCTTTTAGAAACGCCCAATAAAAGTTTTGCCATGCTGATAGGCTTCATGGTGCTGAGTGGTCTGTATTTTAAATTTAAGAAAATTGTCATGGCGACCTTGATTGCCGCTTTAACCTACGGTCTGGTTTATACCTATGTTCCGGTGTCTTTTTAAGTTTTTATTCAATAATCCAAGCACATAAAGCCTTATCCTATTAATAGCATAAGGCTTTATAAGTCAGAAGAAAAACAAGAAAATCATTGTGCAGAGCATGAAAAGTCTTTATTCATCCCAAACGGGATGACGTTCTACCTATTTTCAAAACAAACTCCCGAGCAGTTATTTTGAGTGTGTCATCAATGCACAAAATTTTAGTGGCCATTTCACTGAAGTTCATTACCATGCTGCTGATCTGATTCCTATCATTTATCCTCAAAAACATGATCAAAATAAAATCATTGCCATGCTGAATCAAATTCAGCTGGTTCTACACTTATATCCTAAAAATAATTATTAGTCTTTGGAGTCTGATTTCCTCCACTCTTCCCACTCTACATTCAAAATACTCTGACTTTTTCTTGCTGATGACAGGAAATTTCACTCAATTGCTTAATGATGCAATGTTTTTTTACAGGTGTTGAAAGCGGCTTAGCTCTCCCCTTTATCGCTCTACCACTAGGCTGCTTATATTATTTTCGGCGCATGCAGACTTTAAAAACGTGTACTGCTTGGTCTTCAGCCCAATCAAATCCTATAAGTGGAAAAACCCATCCTCAAAGCTGTATTTATCCCCTGCAAAATTTACCAAACAGCCAACCGAAACCTGCGCCCACATCAACATAATAAAATGATCAGAACCTTATGAATAAAGCTGCTGGGCAATATCATAATTTTATGTGAATCAAGGGTTATCTGAACACGCAGTTCTGCTATGCTAAAAGCCCATAAAATCAAGCATGGATAATACACATGAACGTGACGATTGGTACTCCACTACAGGCTTCAGCGTATAAAGTTCTTTTACTGGGTTCAGGAGAACTCGGCAAGGAAGTGGTTATTTCACTCCAACGTTTGGGTGTTGAAGTCCATGCGGCTGACCGTTATGCGGACGCGCCTGCCATGCAGGTAGCCCACTATTCTCATACGCTCAATATGGCAAATGCCACAGAACTCAGACAGTTGATTCAGCAAGTTCAGCCTCATCTGATTGTTCCGGAAATTGAAGCGATTGCCACCGAAGTTCTGCTAGAGATTGAAGAACAGAAAATTGCAACGGTGATTCCTTCTGCTAAAGCGGTGAATCTGACCATGAACCGTGAAGGTATTCGCCGTCTGGCCGCCGAAGAACTGGGCCTGCCGACCTCGGCTTATCGTTTTGCAGACACCCTAGAATCGTTCCGTGCTGCCTGTGATGACATTGGTTATCCAAACTTTGTGAAACCGGTGATGTCCTCTTCAGGCAAAGGTCAGTCCCGCGTAAAAAGCTTTGCAGAAGTAGATGCTGCCTGGGACCATGCACAGACTGGTGGCCGGATCAATCATGGTAAAGTGATTGTTGAGTCGCAGATTGATTTTGATTTTGAAATTACCTTGCTGACAGTACGTGCAAAAAATCCGCAAACTGGTGTAATCGAAACATCCTATTGTGATCCAATCGGACACCGTCAGGATTCAGGTGATTATGTGGAAAGCTGGCAACCTCAGCCAATGACCCCGGCTGCGCTGGAAGAGTCGCAACGCATTGCCCATAAAGTCACAACAGCACTGGGTGGCTGCGGGATTTTCGGTGTGGAACTCTTTATTAAAGGTGACAAAGTATGGTTTAGTGAAGTTTCACCGCGCCCGCATGATACTGGTCTGGTCACCTTAGCTTCACAATTCCAGAGCGAGTTTGAACTGCATGCCCGTGCGATTCTTGGCCTGCCTGTCAACACCGAACGTCATAGCATTGCAGCCAGCGCCGTGATTTATGCAGGTGTAGATGACCATAATCTTTCATTTTCTGGCTTAAATCTTGCTTTAGCAAATCCGAATACGGATGTGCGCCTGTTCGGCAAGCCTGAGGGCTTTAAGCGTCGTCGTATG
>NZ_SMTB01000150.1:0-3445 GCF_006864105.1 Acinetobacter sp. RF14B
GACATCTGCATCCCATGCTGGCAGGTTTAATGCGGCCGCAGCCTGTTCCAGCTGGTTGTTCAGGTTATGTGCATCCCAAGTCTGGATAATCGCTTCCAGCTTTTCCTGCTCTTTGGCCAGCGCATCAAAGTCAGCATCCGGCTCGGCATATTCAGCAAACACCTGATCTAGACGTTCCAGCGCATCTAGCGCTTCACGCACACCATCTTCAACGTTACCGCGAACGTCTTTGCTTGGATCTAGCGGTGGTTCCTGCTCTAGGTAGCCAATTTTGATACCTGGTTGTGCACGTGCTTCACCAGAGAAATCTTTGTCTACGCCCGCCATAATACGGAGCAAAGTGGACTTACCGGCACCGTTTAAACCAAGCACACCAATTTTTGCACCCGGAAAAAATGATAAAGAGATGTCTTTCAGGATTTCGCGTTTCGGCGGTACCATCTTCGACACTCGGTTCATCGTATAAATATATTGGGCCACGTAGGACTCCTCAACTGAAAAACCAAATGGGGGCAAAACTTATCCCCCTGCTCTCAAAAAGAGCGAAAAAAATTATCCGCTATTATACGCAGAATGCCTCGAAAACATAAGCCATTCCTCTGGACTTCAATGCATTGTTACAAGTTTTATCTGAGCGGATTTTCAAACTGCGCTTTTTAGTAAAAAACTTGCATTCCTGCAAGGATTCTATATAAATAATTAAGCTATTCAATTGAGTAAATATGCATTTTTGTGTATATCCAGAATGCTAGACTCACCCCATACCCAAAACATCAAGAAGATCGAATCTTATGACTTACAAAGCAGAAACTCTTGCCATTCATGCAGGTTATAGCCCCGAACCCACTACCAAAGCGGTCGCCGTTCCGATTTATCAAACCACTTCCTATGCGTTTGACAATACCCAGCACGGTGCAGATCTGTTTGACTTGAAAGTCCCGGGAAATATCTATACCCGTATCATGAACCCGACTACGGCTGTGCTGGAACAGCGGGTTGCTGCCCTGGAAGGTGGAATTGGCGCACTTGCCTTGGCTTCGGGTATGGCTGCAATTACTTATGCCATTCAGACCATTGCGGAAGCAGGTGACAATATTGCATCCGTTTCAACTTTATATGGCGGTACTTACAACCTGTTTGCCCACACCTTGCCAAAGCAAGGGATCGAAGTACGTTTCTTTGATTATGCAAATCCGGAAGCACTACGTGAACTGATTGATGACAAGACTAAACTGGTATTTGTTGAGTCGATTGGTAATCCGCTGGGCAATATTATTGACCTGGAAGCCATTTCCAAAATTGCCCATGAATATGGGGTTCCCGTAATCGTGGACAATACGGTTGCGACTCCAGTCCTGCAAAAATCTTTTGATTTTGGTGCGGATATTGTGGTGCACTCCCTGACCAAATATATCGGCGGTCATGGCAATTCAATTGGCGGCATCATTGTGGATAGTGGCAAGTTCCCATGGGGTAAATACCCTGAGCGCTTTAAAACACTAAATACCCCAGACCCAAGCTATCATGGCGTGAATTATGTCGAAGTGCTGGGCGAAGCGGCTTATATTGCACGTGCGCGTGTGGTACCGCTACGCAATACAGGCGCCGCGATTAGCCCGCAGAACGTCTTCCTGATTCTGCAAGGTTTAGAAACCTTAAGCCTGCGTATGGAACGTCATACCGAAAATGCCCAGAAAGTAGCCGAATACTTGCAACAACATGCCAAGGTAAAATGGGTCAATTATGCCGGCTTAAAAGACCATCCACAGCATGCTTTGGCACAAAAATATGTGAAAGGGAAACCATCAGCCATTCTGACCTTCGGAGTTGAAGATGGGCGCGAAGGGGGGGCACGCTTTATTGATGCACTCCAACTGTTTACCCGTCTGGTCAATATCGGCGATGCCAAGAGTCTGGCCTGTCACCCAGCTACCACTACTCACCGCCAGCTCAACCCTGAAGAGCTAAAATCTGCGGGAGTTAGTGAAGATATGGTGCGTTTATCCATCGGGATTGAACATATTGATGATCTGATTGCCGATCTTGAGCAGGCGTTGGCCGCTGTCTAAAACGTATTACTCCTTCAACAAACTCCATCTTTCGAGATGGAGTTTTTTATTTATTTTTAAAACAGAGACTTGCTCTGCTTTTGTTTTTCGTGTTAAAAATCAAATGAAACAATGAGTATAAATAGAGCAATTACTCTAATTTTTATTGTATTTTCAATAGTTTAATGTCTAGATTTTCCTGAAGAATTGATTATCATATTGTGACTCATCTTCGCTCTCATTTCCTGTTAGAGCCTTCACTGATTTTTAATAAAAAACAATTTGAATGCTATTTTCAAATTAGGGATAACAAACGTGAAAACTAAACTACAGAAACAATTGGAAAAACGTGTCGCAGGTAAAACGGTTCTGATTACCGGAGCCTCTAGCGGGATCGGCTTGACCACAGCTCATCAGCTGGCTGAGGCTGGCGCACATGTATTATTGGTGGCACGTACCCAGGAAACCTTGGAGCAGGTTCAACAAGAGATTGAAGCCAAAGGTGGTAAAGCCTCGATTTTTCCATGCGATCTGAATGATATGGAAGCGATTGACGAAGTCTCCAAGCAGATCATTGCCTCTGTCGATCATATCGATATTCTAATCAATAATGCTGGCCGCTCGATTCGTCGTGCTGTCCATGAGTCAGTCGACCGCTTTCATGATTTTGAGCGCACCATGCAGCTGAATTATTTTGGTGCAGTACGTCTGATTATGAATATCCTGCCACAAATGATGAGCCGCCGTGCTGGCCATATCATCAATATCAGCTCGATTGGCGTACTGGCCAATGCGACCCGCTTCTCGGCCTATGTGGCATCGAAGGCAGCACTGGATGCGTTTAGCCGTTGTCTGTCAGCTGAGGTCCATTCACATAAGGTGGCAATTACTTCGGTTTATATGCCTCTGGTACGTACCCCAATGATTGCACCCACCAAGATCTATAAATATGTGCCTACCCTGTCGCCAGAGCAGGCAGCTGCACTAGTTGCCTATGCAATTGTCAAACGTCCTAAGAAAGTAGCGACCCATCTGGGACGTCTGGCTTCAATTACTTATGCTGTTGCCCCGGACATCAACAATGTATTGATGTCGATTGGTTATAACCTGTTCCCGAGCTCTTCGGCTTCGGTTGGTCAGCCACAGAAACTGAACTGGGTACAAAAGGCCTATGCACGGATTTTCCCGGGCGAACACTGGTAAGAAACCCAAGACTCAAGCCGCCTGAACAGGCGGTTTTTGTTTTTTTAAACCTGTGTGTTTTTAGCATCTTGGATTCTCAAATGAAGTGCAACAGAGATTAAATTATTGAAAGGGAGCAAGATGAGCTAGCATTTTGCTTCCGACCGACCAAAGTCAAAGTTGCATCATGAACTATACTCATCTTACTCAAGAAG
>NZ_SMTB01000151.1:0-3425 GCF_006864105.1 Acinetobacter sp. RF14B
CTTTGCCCAAACAGGCTGAGCAGCCAAGTCAGATGGCCTTTGAGACAGATACCAGCCAAACCAGTCTGGCACAGATCATTACCCCCCTACGCGACAAGAACCTGGGCCTGACCGGTTACCACCTACTATATGACCCCCTGGAAGCCCTGGCTGCACGGATGCAGCTGATTCACAAAGCAGAGCGTAGTCTGGATTTGCAATATTATATCTGGGATAACGACCGGATCGGTGCCCTGGCCTTGCATGGCCTGATTCAGGCTGCAGATCGCGGCGTTCAGGTGCGTCTGCTGATTGATGACAATAATGCCAAGAAAATGGAAGGTATTTATCTGGCGCTGGATCAGCACCAGAATATTGATGTGAAGTTGTATAACCCTTACCGCTTCCGTAAATACCGGGCCATGGACATGGTGCTGGACTTAAAACGTATCAACCGCCGCATGCACAATAAAAGCTTTATTGCCGACAACCAGATTGCGCTGATTGGCGGTCGCAACATGAGCAATCAATATTACAATGTAAGTGACAGCTATCAATTTTCTGATGTAGACGTGATGCTGGTCGGGGCAGCTTCAGATGAAATCATTCACTCTTTTGATGAATACTGGAATGATGAATATGCTTATCCGGTTCGTCAGATCGTTAAGCCCGGACATCACACCTTGCGTTTCCCCAGCCTGAAACAGCAGCTGGAAGCCCATGGTCAGGATATCTATACCCAAAACTACCTGAATCTGGCCAATCGCTCCCAGGCCTTTGATAAATGGCTGGAACATAACATCCAGCTGGACTGGGTAGAAGCAGAAGTAGTCAAAGATTCTCCTGCCAAAATCAAAGCAGAAGCAGAGACTGAGGATCATCTGAATTTTCAGTTATTACAACGTCTGGAAAAACCTGAACACAGTGTCGATATTGTCTCCGCTTATTTTGTGCCTGAAAAACTGGGGGCAGAACGATTAAAAAAACTGGCAGCCAATGATATTAAAGTCCGTGTTTTAACCAACTCTTATAAAGCCAATGACGTCTCGATTGTGCATGCCTTCTATGCCAAATACCGTCAGGACCTGCTGGAAAATGATGTACAGCTGTATGAATTTCTGGCTGCACCCGATGCAGATCACCTGAATGCCAATACTGAAGAACTCGCCAAGAAAGCCAAAGTCAGTCTCAAGGGCCTAAGCCGTTCCAGTCTGCATGCCAAAATGATGGCCCTGGACCAGAAACAGGTCTTTATTGGTTCCTTTAATTTTGACCCGCGTTCTGCCTATTTAAATACTGAAATCGGAGTTGTATTAAACAGCCCTGCTCTGGCCCGTGCGGTACATAGCACCATGGACCAGAATTTAAGTAAATATGCGTATAAGCTGGTACTGGATGCCAATCAGAAGATTAACTGGAAAATCAGCAAGGCAAATGGAGAGACCAAAACTTTTACCAAAGAACCTGGGATGAAATGGTATCAGCGGGCGTCCTTAAAATTCCTGTCCTGGCTACCGATTGAAGGCTTTATGTAAACGATATGGAACTCAAAAACTGCTGAATCAATATGACAAGTCGCTACCCCGGCTGACTGGTTTTTTTAATTCAGCATCATGATCTTAATGCGATTCTTTCAGCACTCTGGAGTGTAATTCTTTTAAGCCCTGCAACATCTGGTCTTGCACTATCGGCGTCAAAGTATCGACGGTCAGTCCTGCTGTCGGAATAGCCGGCAAAGCCATCAGATGCGCAGTCACTTTCGGCATTTCCAGTACATTTTGCACATGGGCAGCAAAGCTGATGTTATCAATAAATGGCGCTACCATATCCAGTTGACCTTGCTGATTGACATAACACAGCAGGCAGATTTGAACCGGACGCTGCGCTTCAATTGCCGCCCCTAGAATACGGCCATGCACCTTCTTGATTGAACGGCCATCCGAAGTCGTAGCTTCCGGGAAAAACAAGACCGGAATATCCTGCTTTAAAAACTCGCTAATCTGCTCACGGATTCTTACAGAATCTCCCGAACCTCGTTTAATAAATAAGGTTCCGCCACTTTTGGCCAACTTCCCCAATACCGGCCAATTTTCGATTTCGGCTTTGGCCAGAAAAAACACCCGGGCAGCCGAGCCTAAAACCGCCACATCCAGCCAGGAAATATGGTTGCTTACCCACAGGGCAGGCTCACGTGGAATGGTGCCATGCACTTTGACTTCAATATTAAAGACCTTGCACAACTGACGGCAAAAATACTGCACATAACGTGTATTGTTTGGATTATTCGGATGTTTATGCAGGCTATGCCGGTATACCAGATAAAACCCTTCACTGATTGTGGTGACGGATGCAAAGATTTTTCTGGAATAGAGAAAGAATTTTGCAAAGCCGCTTATCTCAGCTGTTTGATTGTGTACAGTAGGGTGCATAAAAAGATCACTAAATCCTAAACAAGATACAGGGAATATCCACGAATTAAACTTATTCTATACTTTTCAATCTTAACTTGCATTGATAATAAAAAGCCTCTCATGCCATTTCTCGCATTAATTTAAATATGATTTTTAAATCAAATAAAAAAAAGTCATCGAAATATCAGAGCAAAAAAGATGAAACTATGCAAAAAAACCAGCAGTCCTGCCATGAAATGATTCCACCGGCACAAGCACTTAAATTTATCTTCGGCATAACTCTGGTCTATACCTGTGTTCTGGTAACACTTGTACAACTGTTTGTCACGGTGCTTTAAAAGAAAGCCTTGTATGCCCGTATCTGTTCTGTTCATTTTCCACTAAAATGAAATTTTACAATGGAGCATGTGCTGAGTGGAATATGTAGAGCAACATCGGGGAAAAGAACAGGTCATACTGGTCAGTGTGAGCGTACAAATACTGGAAGACCTGGATGCTGATGAGTTTCACTTGCTGGCACAATCTGCCGATGCTGAAATTCTGCAACATATTCATACACAGCGCCTCCGTCCGGACCCGAAGCTGTTTATCGGTTCAGGTAAGGCTGAAGAAATTGCCGAACAGGTCAAACTGCTGGATGCCAATCTGGTCATTTTTGATCATGCACTTTCTCCGGCTCAGGCCCGTAACCTTGAATACATGTTGAAATGCAGGGTTGTGGACCGGACTGAGCTGATTCTGGATATTTTTGCCCAACGCGCTCGGACGTATGAAGGGAAATTACAAGTTGAACTGGCGCAGTTACAGCATTTATCTTCACGTCTGATTCGCAGCCGTGGCAATCTTGACAGTCAAAAAGGTGGGATTGGCTTACGTGGCCCCGGGGAAACCCTCCTTGAAACTGACCGCCGCCTGCTGCGGATTCGTATGGGTCAGCTTAAAGCCAAACTGGATAAAGTCCGTCAAACCCGCACCCAAGGGCGTGTTGCCCGTCAAAAAGCGGCTGTGCCGACAGTTTCTCTGGTGGGTTATACC
>NZ_SMTB01000152.1:0-3198 GCF_006864105.1 Acinetobacter sp. RF14B
CGCAGGCGCAGCCCGGAAGTGAAGTGGTGCTGTGGGGGCAGTCTGTTAAGGGGGCTGTTTTGCCCATTGATGAGGTGGCAGCAGGTTCAGGCACTGTAGGTTATGAACTTATGTGTGCTATCACAGCGCGGGTGCCTATCCAAATAGACGCCTGCAAATTTTAAAATATCAAATGCAAACCGAGGAGCAATTCATGACGGAACATGCAAATATTCAACGTTTAAACAGCAATCAGGTCATGAGTGCTGTGACCATTCATCAGCAGACAGTTTATCTGTCAGGCCAGGTACCGGACAGTACCCATCTTGATATTGAAGGTCAGACTAAAGAAGTCCTGGCCAAGATTGATCAGTTGCTGGAACTGGCAGGGACGGATAAAAGCCGTCTGTTGTCTGCACAGCTGTTTGTGAAAAATCTGGCAGATTTTCAACAGGTGAATGCGCTCTGGATTAACTGGATGGAAGGTTGTGGTACACCTGCGCGTGCCACCATTCAGGCCGATCTGGTTAATCCTGACTGGTTGATCGAGATTGCGGTGATCGCAGCTCAAGCCTAGATAGAACTATGGTTTTATATCGGTTAGTAAATAACTGCAGTACATTAGACAGGCTCAAGCTCACTCCTTTGGGGTGAGCAGCATTAACTCTTCAGTTCAGGATCGAATTTGAAGAGTTTTTTTGTAAGTCCTGTAGATGTTTAAAAGGATGTTCAGATATGAAAACACCTCCCCGTACTGACGCGACGCAAGCGTCTCCCCATGAGTTGCAACGTAAACTCTCCAACCGGCATCTACAATTAATTGCGATTGGCGGCGCCATTGGAACAGGCCTGTTTATGGGTTCTGGTAAAACCATTGCGCTGGCAGGCCCTTCAATTTTATTTATCTACATGATCATTGGGGCAATGTTTTTTTTTCTGATGCGCGCATTAGGGGAAATTCTGCTATCCAATCTGCACTATAAATCTTTTATTGATATGGCGCATGACCTGATTGGTCCGGGTGCCGGTTATTATATTGGCTGGTCTTACTGGCTGGGCTGGGTTTTGGTCGGTATTGCCGATCTGGCCGCGATTATCAATTATCTGAACTTCTGGTTGCCACCTAATATGGTCTTTACCCCTTTGGGGCAAGCGCTGATCAGTGCGGGTTGTGTACTTCTGGTACTTGGAATTAACTTGCTTACAGTGAAACTGTTTGGCGAAATTGAATTCTGGTTTGCCCTGATCAAGATTCTGGCTATTCTGGGGCTGATTGCCATCGGTGGCTATATGATCTTTAGTAATTTTCAGACACCTGGTGGTTCGGTTGCCAGCTTGAGTAATGTCTGGGTACATGACGGTATGTTCCCGAAAGGAGCCATGGGCTTCCTAGCTGGCTTCCAGATTGCCATGTTTGCCTTTGTTGGGGTGGAGCTGTTAGGAACAATGGCGGCTGAAACCAAGGACCCTGAAAAGAACTTGCCGAAAGCCGTGAATGCAATCCCAACACGGATTATCCTGTTTTATGTACTGTCTTTACTGGTTATTATGTCAGTGACCCCGTGGATAGAAATTCCAGCTGATCAAAGCCCATTTGTGACGCTGTTTCTGCATGCAGGTATTCCTGTTTCAGCGATTATCATGAACTTGGTAGTATTGTCTTCGGTCATGTCTTCCATGAATAGTGGGGTATTTTCCACCAGTCGTATGCTGTTTGGTTTGGCTCGTGGCGGACAGGCACCTCAGGGGCTGGCTGAGCTTTCCAAGCGCGCAGTTCCTGCTAAAGGCCTGCTGTTTTCCTGTGGTTTTATTATGGCCGGTGCGGTATTTCAGTATTTTGTGCCGAATACCATGGAAGCCTTTACCTTGGCGAGTGCGCTCTGTGTCATCCTGTTTATCAGTATCTGGAGTCTGATCATGGTGTGTTATATCCGCTACCGCAAGCAGCAGCCGGAAAAGCATGAAGCGTCCAGCTTTAAAATGCCCGGTGGTATCTGGATGTCTTATATCGTGCTGATCTTTTTGTTCTTCGCGCTGGTCATTCTTAGCCTGGAACCGGATACCATGAAGGCCCTCATGATTAGTCCGCTCTGGCTGATGATTTTATTTGCGACTTATCACCTGTTATACAAACCACGTGCACGCAAGCGTCAACAGTTACTCTCTGGAGAGTAACGGTTAAATAAAAAAATCCCCGAATGATCGGGGATTTTTTTATTTTGTCATGACATTAGAAGACGGGTTTAACCACCACCAGAATCACCACTGCAAATAGAATGAAGGTCGGCATTTCATTAAAAAAACGCCAAAATTTATGGGACTTGTAATGCGCATTTTTCATCAGTTGCTTGCGGTAATAACCACAAACCAGATGGTAAATCACCAGTAAGCCGACCAGACCCACTTTCAGGTAAAACCATAAGGCTTCATGATAGTGGCGCGTTGCATCGCCCCAATCTACCAAAAAGTGTGCGGTAATTAAGGTGGCGATCATTGCAGGCCACATAATGCCGCGGTACAGCTTGCGTTCCATGATCTGGAAGCGTTGATGGCTGATCGCATCTTCACTCATTGCATGGTAGACATAAAGCCGTGGTAAGTAGAACAGGGCAGCGAACCAGCATACCACAGCAATAATATGTAATGCTTTTACCCACAAGAAAGCATCAGAAGGAGCATCCATCAAGTCACCCTATTTGAGGCAGCTTAACCTTCCCATTTCTTGAGAACGAGACAGGCATTTACGCCGCCGAAACCGAAACTATTGCTCATCACAGTATTCAGTTTTGCATCACGTTTTTCAAGTACGATATCAAATGGTTTTGCGCCTTCATCCAGTTCAGTCACGTTGATGTTTGGTGCAATAAAGTCATTCTGCATCATCAGAACTGAGTAAATGGCTTCCTGAACACCCGCTGCACCTAAGCTATGACCGGTCATAGATTTAGTTGAACTCAGTGGAGGAACCTGACCTTCACCAAATGCGCGCTCCATTGCTTTAAGTTCGGTCACGTCACCCGCTGGCGTCGAAGTACCATGTGTATTCACATAGTCAATTTTATCGACACCATGTTGCTTGGCTTCTTCCAGTGCCATCAGGATACAGCGTGTTGCACCTTCACCACTTGGGGCAACCATATCCGCGCCATCAGAGTTAGCCGCATACGCCACCACTTCTGCCAGAATGTTGGCACCACGCGCCTGCGCATGTTCAGGATG
>NZ_SMTB01000153.1:0-3152 GCF_006864105.1 Acinetobacter sp. RF14B
TCTTGAATTTTCTGCCAGATATCATCGGTAAGAAGAGTGCGTGCCATTGAAAATGTAGAAATAAAAATAACTCAAAGGAGGATTTTAAGTATTTAAAACCAATTCTTCAAATGAGGACACGCCCTAATAAAAAACGCCTTTGAGCTGAGCTTAAAGGCGCTGAAATTAATATATTTGCATATTCAGTCAAGACCTCTGACTGCATACACTAATTTAAAGGGGGGTAGATGGTCGATCATTAGGGTTAATATCTAATACTGTTTTTTCATGGCGGCTCTGGGCAGCAGCCTCAGCAGCCATCATTTTCGCAGTATTTAACTGTTCTTTACGCAGATGATCAATATCTTTATGGAGTCGTTTAATTTCCCAACTGGTTTGAAATACACGGAATACTTGCACGCCCAATAATAAGCCCACCACGATCCCTAAAGATAAAGTAAGTAACAGTAATAGCCCCAGACGCATAGCTGGAACCTGAGTGAAAAGCAGGTCTACTGATAACTCGGTGCCATTTTGTAAAACAAGAGCCAATGAATAACCGAAAAGTACCAGTAAAAGAACAACCAGAATGTAACGCATAGCTACCCCGTAAATATTATGGCTTCATTGCCGATTCGTTTACTGCGTCACGTAAGGCTTTACCAGGCTTGAAATGTGGAACAGCTTTTGCTGCCACTTCTACTGACTTACCTGTTTTTGGGTTACGACCCACACGAGGCTCACGATGATGCAGTGCGAAGCTACCAAATCCGCGGATTTCAATACGGTTGTCGGCTGATAAAGCCTCAATCATTTGATCAATCATGATTTTAACCGCTTCTTCCACCAATGGCTCAGCCAAATGTGGATTTTTCAATGCAATACGCTCTATTAAGTCAGACTTATTAAGTGCTTCAGTAGTCATCTGCGACCTCTTTAATTATCAAGCTACTTGGGATCTATTCCCAGATAATAACCTGTTTAAATACAAAACGGTAGCGCAATAATTAAATACTACGCTACCGTTTACAGTATTTGTATAGAAAGTATCAGTTAACTTACATTAACAATACATTCCATCATCTACTATTAATTATTCATTTGCGCCTTGATCAAGTCACCAATAGTCTTAGGACCATTGTCTTGAGCTACAGCAGTAGTTTTCAGGTTAGCAACTGCTTCTTTCTCTTCAGCTTCGTCTTTCGCTTTGATAGACAAGTTGATAGAGCGAGATTTACGATCTACGTTGATAATCTTAGCTTCAACTTCTTGACCAACTTCTAAGAATTTAGTCGCATCTTCAACGCGGTCGCGATTGATTTCAGATGCTTTAAGAGTTGCTTCAACTTCGTCAGCTAACTTAACAGTAGCGCCTTTAGCGTCAACTGCAGTTACAGTACCTTTAACCAGCGCACCGCGTTCGTTAGACGCCAAGAAATCGTTGAATGGATCGCTGTTCAACTGCTTGATACCAAGGCTGATACGGTTGCCTTCAGCATCTACAGACAGGATAACCGCTTCAACAGTGTCACCTTTCTTGTAGCGACGGATAGCTTCTTCGCCTTGCTCGTTCCAAGAGATGTCAGACAAGTGAACTAGGCCATCGATACCACCTGGTAAACCGATGAAGATACCGAAGTCAGTGATTGACTTGATCGTACCTGAAACTTTTTCACCTTTATCGTGGTTCTTAGCAAACTCTTCCCATGGGTTAGCACGAGTTTGTTTGATACCAAGAGAGATACGACGACGCTCTTCATCAACTTCAAGAACCATAACATCAACTTCGTCACCGATCTGAACAACTTTAGATGGGTGGATGTTTTTGTTTGTGTGGTCCATTTCTGAAACGTGTACTAAGCCTTCAACGCCTTCAGCGATTTCAGCGAAGCAACCATAGTCAGTTAAGTTAGTTACACGAGCTTTAACGATAGAACCTTTAGGGTAACGGCTCATGATCGCTAACCATGGATCTTCGCCTAATTGTTTAAGGCCTAAAGATACGCGGTTACGCTCACGGTCAAACTTAAGTACTTTAACAGTAACTTCTTGACCTACTTCAACAACTTCTGATGGATGCTTGATACGTTTCCAAGCCATGTCAGTGATGTGAAGAAGACCGTCAATACCGCCAAGGTCAACGAACGCACCATAGTCAGTAAGGTTCTTGATTGTACCAGTAACTGTTTGACCTTCTTCAAGCTGAGCAAGAAGCGCTTCACGGTCAGCTGAAGATTCAGCTTCCATAACCGCACGACGTGAAACAACCACGTTGTTACGTTTAGCATCAAGCTTGATAACCTTGAACTCTAACTCTTTACCTTCAAGGTGAGTCGTGTCACGGATAGGACGAGTGTCTACAAGTGAACCTGGTAAGAACGCACGTACTGGACCGATGTCAACAGTGAAACCACCTTTAACTTTACCAGAGATAACACCAGTAACGATTTCGCCGTCTTCAAAGATTTTTTCAAGTTTAGTCCAAGTTTCAGCGCGTTTAGCTTTTTCGCGTGAAAGAACTGTTTGACCCATACCGTTGTCAAGTGCTTCAACAACTACGTCAACTGTGTCGCCTACTTGAACTTCAAGTTCGCGTTGTTCATTTAAGAACTCCGCACGGTCAACAACACCTTCAGATTTAAGACCAGTGTCAACAGTTACCCAGTCAGAGTCGATGCTTACTACAACGCCCTGGATGACAGCGCCCTTTTCAACGTTGAGGTTTAATTCACTTTCTTCAAAGAGGGCTGCAAAAGATTCGGTCATGATATTTCCGATAAAGTCAGCGGTCTTGGATCAGACAAGGCCGGTTTAATTAAGCATCTACATAGTCCTTATAAAACTGATCAAGCTATGCATTTGCTGAAAAAATAGGTTATTTGGCTAAGCGCTGATTGACATAAGTTGTCATCAGCCGGAATACTTCATCGATACTCAGATCAGAACTATCGATAATGTACGCATCATCAGCAGGCTTGAGCGGAGCAACTGTACGCTCCATATCTCGTTTATCCCGCGCCTGAATATTAGCTAAAATGTCGTTTATTTTAACATCCAGCCCCATTCCCTGCAACTGCTTTACGCGCCTTTGCGCACGTGATTCGGCCGATGCCGTCAAATAAATTTTGGCTTGTGCCTGAGGAAAAATCGCAGTCGCCATATCGCGACCATCG
>NZ_SMTB01000154.1:0-3084 GCF_006864105.1 Acinetobacter sp. RF14B
CCGTGCAGCCACTCCGGCTGACCATAACATGCTCAAAGCACCTAACAAGGCATACAGACGCTTGCCCAGACTGGAGGCTGGAGTGTGCAAAAAAGCGATCAGGGAGATGAACCCCAAGCCAATAAGCCCGATGCGTTGAAACACGCAGAGCGGACAAGGGGCCAGTCCCTGGACATGTTCAAGATAAAGTGCAAATACCATCCCGACCACGGCAGCCAAAAACAGCATGCCGCTTACCCCGCGATAACTCCATTGCATGGTCAATCCTCTTTTTTTGTTTTATCGATATTGCGCTAAATAATCACTGAAGTTGATACTGCACGCTTGCTCGAGCTGCTGTTGTTGTTGCAATGAGCTTTGTGATATTTCATCAAAATAAGCTGCTGTTTCGGCACTGAGCGGATGCGATTCATAGACGTGACTATGCTGCTGGGCCAGATGCTGTCCAAAATGCCACATGCTGCTTGCAGCACGGATATCTCCGACAATTAAGGCAGATAAAGTGGCATCGACTTCATCGACCCGACCTTGCATGATCTGCATGGCATGCTGATAAAGTCCTGTGTCATAAGTCTGGTCAAGCAGCTCAGCCAAGGGCTGCATACGTGTCAGCAGCCGGGCACACCAGTCTTCAATCGGATAATGCTGGCCATCTTCGACAATAGCGGCATTGAAGGCACGGCCACGATTGACCACTTCAGTCTGATTTCGTTCAATAATTTCCTGCTCTGCAGCCAACAACGCCGGGCTGTCTTGCAGCAGACAGTACAATGCCACCACTTCCAAGAAACCGGCAGTATCTTCATTAATACCAATCGGGCTATACGGGTTGACGTCTATCGCCCGTAGCTCGACATAGCCAATCCCGCGGTTTTGCAAGGCCTGTGACGGGGTCTCACCAGCTTCGGGGACCTGTTTGGGACGCACCAGACTGTAATATTCATTTTCAATTTGCAGGACATGATCATTGATCTGGATTGGCTGTCCCTGCGGGTCATTCAGGCCCAGACGACTAAAGGGCTTATAAGGGGTTTTGACGGCTTTTTGCAGCCCTTCCAGATAGCCTTGCAGGTCATTGTAGTGAATGCCCAGTTGCTTCTGTGCAGAGTTCTGATAGCCAAAACGTCCCATGCGCAAAGCAGTCGCATACGGGGTATACAGGGTGCCTTTAACCAGCGGCAGTAAATGATGATCTCGGCCACTCATAAAGCACTGGCAGACCGCCGGGCTGGCCCCGACCAGAAAAATCACCAGTGGCGTCAGGCGGATAAAGTTACGGATCAGCCCCATATAACGGTGACTGCGATAGTCCTGCAAGCTGAGTGCCCGTAAATTTTCATCGCTTTCTTGCTGTTGCAGGGCTTCAAAGAAATGATCCGGGAAAGACAGATTATAATGTACCCCGGAAATGGTCTGCATACGGCGGCCATAACGCGCCCCCAAGCCATGACGGTACAGGGTTTTAAACAGCCCGATATTAGACGTCCCATATTGGGCCAGCGGAATATTTTCATCACTGTGGTCCAGCATGCACGGCATCGACAGCGGCCAGAGCTTTTCATCATTCTCCAGCTGGCGATGCGCGACGGCATGAATATCGGTCAGATAGTCCAAGGCTTTTTGAATGCTACTTTGCGGTGGAGTGATAAACTCCATTAAGGCTTCAGAATAATCAGTGGTGATATGTGGATGAGTCAGGGCTGAACCTAGGGCACGAGGATGCGGCGCTTGGGACAAGAAACCGTTGCTTTGCATACGCAAGCTTTCGCGCTCGATACCGCGCAGCATTCCTTGGATGAGTGATGAATCCACCCAGTCAGGTAATACATCGTGGGCGGTCGATTCAGGTTGACTCATTACAATCTCGCTTCATGGGGGTAACTATTAATAAAGTAGAATCATCAATTTATAGCAGTATAACGTGATTTCTGGTCGGCACATTACATCCTGCCGGGTTTTCAGGCAAACTATTGATTTTTAACTGGGCAATTTTTTAACACAAAGTTCCTCTATAAGACATGTGAAATTTGTGATTTATTAACCAATACAGACTAAAGAATTGTAAATATTATGAATTATCAAGATGTTTTAGACTTTTGGTTCCACGCCGACCATCAGCCCTTCTGGTTTAGCAAAAGTCTGGAATTTGATCAGCATATTGCACAACAATTCATGAGTATCCATCAACAGGCAGCTCGTGGTGAACTCTGGTGCTGGCGCAAAAGCATAGCAGGCCGACTGGCTGAAATTATTGTGTTGGATCAGTTTTCCCGCAATCTGTTTCGTGACTCTCCTCAAGCCTTTGCCCAGGACCCCTTGGCTCTGGCTCTGGCTCAGGAGACAATTAGCCTGGATCTGGATAAACAGCTCAGCCCGGAACAATGCAGTTTCCTGTACATGCCGTTCATGCATAGCGAATCCAGACTGATTCATGAATATGCCTTGGAGCTGTTCCAGCATCTGGGCAATCCGGTTAATCTGGAGTTTGAAAAAAAGCATAAGGTGATTATTGACCGCTTTGGGCGTTATCCTCACCGTAACCGGATTTTAGGTCGCCCATCGACCGCTGAAGAGTTAACTTTCCTGACCCAGCCAGACAGCAGTTTTTGATTCTCCCTTTCAAGCTCTGCGACTGCTGGATCATCTATCAGGAGATTGGAGATGAAAAACACCCTATTAGGACTTGGTCTGGTTGTTGCACTTGGCCTGAGTGGCTGCGCAACCACACCCTCCAAACCTTTGACCTTTGATCAGTTAGGGCGCTATAACACGACGCCTTTAAATGCCACGACTTACCGGATCAGCTTTCAGGCCCGTCCCAATATGAGTTTTGCTACGGCAGAAGAAATTACCCTGCTGAAAGCCGCCCAAACAACGGTACAGAATGGCTTCCAGTTTTTTCGCGTTCTGGATGATCCAAGCAACCGGACTCAGCAGCCTCCCCGTCAGGCGATTGTCTATCCTGCACCGAGCTTCTATCCCTCTGCTTACTACCGCCGTTATCCAGGGTTCTGGCCAGATCCATTTTATGACCGCCCTTATACCGTGACTCTGGACCCGGCCCAGGTGGCCTATACCATTGAG
>NZ_SMTB01000155.1:0-3008 GCF_006864105.1 Acinetobacter sp. RF14B
TAGAGCACGTAGTGTTTGTGGATTTCTAGGAGGGATTTATGCTTCATTGTGCGCATATCAATTGAGCCACCGAAATAAGCCAACCATTCGAGTAATCGAATGGTTGGCTTAAACAGGATTCGGGTTATAAATAGTATCAAAAAAAATCAAAACAGCACATTAAGCATACACAATTTACAATTATTTAATTTTAAAAATAATAGCTAGAAGTCTTAAAAGTGAGGCTTATAAATTAGACCAACAAAGAACCTCCCAAAAAAATAAGCTTATATCGATAAAACAATAAGTTAAATCAATTCATCTTATCAAGAAAAGTAGTAGCGCTATATTTAATGAGAGAAAACTCCCTATTCCTAGCTGTGAACAATTTTATTATTGTTAAAAATGATATATAAATTTATATAATGAAAATGATTATATTCTTACTCACTGCTGATATTAGATTTTAAAGGAACAAAAAGATTTTCTAATTACGCCATTTACTCTAAAAATAGACTGATTTTATTTTTTGATAATAGGGTGATTGCGCTCTATGAGCAGCTTCTTGACTAAAAGTAGAGAATAGTAGTTTATTAAGCCTACTTCGTAAGCTATTTTTGATTCAATTTCAAACGGCTTTGTTGCACAACCCTATTCTCCGAGGCTGTTCAGCAATATAACTTTTAAATGCAAAGCCTATATGCAAAACCCAAGAAACAACCAATCAGCTCTCCTTTCACCATACTTTAATTAATAGAGCCAGCATCTCTCTTGGGTTAGTTTCCAAAAAAAGCAGACCCAGTCTTCCCGGCGCAGTATACTCCTCCTCCCTAACTCTACGGGCTGGAAATTTTGAGATAGAAATGGAAAAAGAAGAAACATCCGCCTGAATAGCGTCGCCGATGGCCTAAGCCCCACATTGGTATAGATACCAAAACCCTAAAAACACCTGCAGTTCAAGCTTGCTCCGAACAATATTAGCGATTCACAGGCACTGGGGAATTCACTTGATCAAATTCGACCTGACGAGCGCATAGATTCTATTGATAGCGATGAAGCCTATAATACAAACATTGCAGACAAGTGATTTCAGAGCGTCACGCATCTGCAGTAACCCCACCAGAAAAAATGCACCATCCAAGTAAAAATAAAAAAAGTCGGAATCTTGAGCCAGAAATCAATGGTTGAAAACGGTCAGATGTCCAAAAAACCAAAAAGAATAATTTGGAAAAAGTGGTCTGACTATCATCGACACAGTTTGGCCGAAACCCAGAGGCATTACCTCAAAATAGATAGTATGCAACAAAGCCCTCCAAATTTAAAAAGCCCTGATCGAAAGATGGGGGCTTTTTTTATTGTTGATTTTATATTAAAAAACTTTCAGCAGAGTTTGACAAACTCACACTTATCCTTAAGGATAATCTAAAAAATCATGAGTATAACAAAATGAAAAATAGTGCTCTGGCGCCAGTCTATCAGGCTGATATTTTAGGTGAGGGTTATGAGCAGACCACTTTCAATTTTCCTGAAGATTATGAAGGCCCGGTCATTGCCACGCTGGTGCGTAAAAAAGCAGCCCAAACCACCTCTAAGGCCGTGCTTTATATCCACGGTTTTATTGATTACTTTTTTCAAACTGAAATGGCGGAACGCTTTAATCAGCAAGGTTTTGATTTTTATGCTCTGGATTTAAGAAAATATGGGCGCTCCCATTTATGTCACCAGAAGCTCTACAATGTCTACAGTCTCTCTGAATATGATGCTGAAATTAATCAGGCACTCGAGCTGATTGGCCAAGAAGGCCATGACCAGATACTTCTATGCGGGCATTCAACCGGTGGATTAATTACCACCCTTTATGCCGCCCGGCATCCCGATCATCCTCTAATCAAGGGACTCTGGCTCAACAGTCCATTTTATGACTTCAACATGCGCCATCTAGAGAAAAAGATTTTACTGCCCCAACTGAGCCGTTTAGGAAAACGCTTTCCAGACCTGCAGTTTCCAAGCCGTCTCAATCGCTGGTATGTACCCAGCTTGCATATCAGTTATCAAGGAGAATGGAATTTCAATCTGGAATGGAAAAAACCAAGCTACCCTCTGGTACGTTTAAGTTTTGTGCATGCCATTTATGAGGCCCAAAAACATCTTCATCATGGAGTTCATCTTACAGTGCCTACTTTAATCATGCATGCCCATCAAACCCGCTATCCTTTACGCTTTAATTACGCTGCACAAAGCAGTGACGTAATTCTTCAGGTACAGGATATAATTGACCATGCTCAAAAGCTACAGGGCGATGTACAGCTGTGTTCCATTCAAAATGCTGTCCATGATCTGGTACTGTCAGAAAAACCGGCCAGAGAGCTGGTATATCAGCAACTGTTTCAATGGCTGGAACAAAAATCTCTTTTGGCCTGACCAGAATAGGTCAGACCATTCCTAACAGCAGGTCAGGCTGCCTGGTTTTATGACCACTTTTAAAGGTTATCATTAACAACCCTAAAACAGTAACACTGCGGAAATCCTATAAAAACCAATTTATTTTTAGCTGCTGGCATTTTATCCAGATTTTTCATTTTTCTTGCTTTGTGACTGTGCAAAAATACAGCACAAAGCTGTGCTTTACTTTAAAGTCGACTTTCCATCATCTGCAAGACTGTGTATAACAATGAACGCTACAGGCAAAGTAATAGGCATAGGCAAAATTGCTTAA
Source organism: Acinetobacter sp. RF14B (assembly GCF_006864105.1). NCBI lineage: Bacteria > Pseudomonadati > Pseudomonadota > Gammaproteobacteria > Moraxellales > Moraxellaceae > Acinetobacter > Acinetobacter sp. RF14B. The sequence continues at coordinate 2,696 of NZ_SMTB01000155.1, forward strand.
AAAGCGTTAGACTATGCAGCAATAATGTCATGATTCGGTCTGATAAAGATCAAAGAAGAAGGTGAAGATTGATGCCGCTCAATACAGTTGAAGAGCTTGTCGCAGATATCCGTGCAGGAAAAATGGTCATCCTGATGGATGATGAAGACCGTGAAAATGAAGGTGACCTGGTTATTGCTGCCACGCATGTCCGCCCGGAGGACATCAACTTTATGATCACCCATGCGCGTGGTCTGGTCTGCCTGACGTTGAGTAAAGAGCGTTGCCAGCAGCTGAACTTGCCATTGATGGTCGATGCGAATGGTGCCCAGCA
>NZ_SMTB01000156.1:0-2967 GCF_006864105.1 Acinetobacter sp. RF14B
CTTACGCTCACCGCGCTGCTCATTGTCACGGCGTGGCTGGCGTGGTGCTTTTGGCGCTTCAGAACCTTCAGGACGCATCGACAGATTCACACGGTTACGTTCAGCATCTACATTTAATACACGAACCTGAACAATCTGACCGGGCTTCACCACCTTGTGCGGATCTGCAACAAATTTATTGGCAAGTTCAGAAATGTGTACCAAACCATCCTGATGTACACCAACATCAACGAAAGCACCAAAGTTGGTCACATTCGTCACCACACCTTCAAGCTGCATGCCTTCCGTCAATTGCGCCACTTCAGTAATATCATCACGGAATTTGGCAGTGCGGAACTCTGGACGCGGGTCACGACCCGGTTTTTCCAGTTCAGCCAGCACATCCTGAATGGTCGGCAGACCAAACTGCTCATCGACAAATTCTTCTGCATTAATTTGACGAATGATTTCAGTATTACCAATGATGTCTTTGACAGTTGTGGCTTTTGCTTCCACCATCTTGCTGACCAGCGCATAAGATTCAGGGTGAACCGCAGAAGCATCTAATGGTTCTGAACCCTGCTGAATACGCAAGAAACCAGCCGCCTGTTCAAACGTGCGCTCGCCCAGACGTGGCACTTGTTTTAGAGACTGACGGTTATCAAAACGGCCATTTTCCTTACGGAATTCTACAATTTGCTGGGCAATGGATTTGTTCAGCCCTGCGATATAGCCCAGAATGGCCGCAGATGCCGTGTTGACATCTACGCCCACCGAGTTCACACAGTCCTCAACTACGGCTTCCAGCGTTTTGGCCAGGCCGGTCTGGTTGACGTCATGTTGATACTGCCCCACACCAATTGATTTAGGATCGATTTTTACCAGTTCGGCCAAAGGATCTTGCAAACGGCGTGCAATCGACACTGCACCACGAATGGTCACGTCCAGATCAGGAAGTTCCTGAGCTGCCAGTTCAGAGGCTGAATACACCGATGCACCTGCTTCAGAAACTGATACGCGAGTCAGTTTCAGGTCGCTATTCGCTGCCATCATTTCAGCAACCAAGGCTTCAGTTTCACGGCTGGCTGTACCATTGCCAATTGCAATCAGGTCAACATTGAACTCACGGCATAAACGCGCCAGCTCTGTTAATGAACCTTCTTTATCTTCTTTTGGTGCAAATGGATAGATCGTGCTATGTGCCAGTACATCACCAGACTCATTCACGACGGCCAGTTTTACACCCGTACGGATACCAGGATCGACACCTAATGTGGTACGTGCACCTGCCGGAGCAGAAAGCAGCAGATGACGCAGGTTTTCAGCAAACACCTGCATGGCTTCAGCTTCAGCTGCCAGACGTTTTTCAGTCAGCAATGAGTGCTCAATAGTGGGGCGAACTTTACCGAGCCAGAACAGTTTGGCTGTTTGTTTCAGGAAGTCCTGACGGGCTTGTGGCTGAATCTGGTCCAGATTGTACTCGGTTTCAATACGTGCCAAAGGCGCATCATCTTCACCGTCGACCTTAAGACCCAGGACATTCTCCTGGCGGCCACGCAACATCGCCAGTAAACGATGGGAAGGCACTTTATTCAGGCTTTCAGAGAAATCGAAGTAGTCACGGAATTTTTTACCGACTTCTTTTTTCTCATCCGAGGCGACCAGACTTTTCAATACGGCAGTTTGCGCAAACATGGCTTTCAGTTCAGCCGTCAGCGCAACATTTTGTGCCCAGTCATCAATCAGAATATGCTGGATTGCATCCAGCTGACTTTCCGTATCCGGATAATCTGCATGGCTAAAACCGGCCAGTGCTTCCGCAGGATCAAGCTCCTCTGTAAAGATGCGCTCTGCAACAGGACCCAAACCGGCTTCTTTGGCCTTAAACGACCTGCTGGTGCGTTTTGGACGGTATGGCGCGTAAATTTCTTCCAAGGCATTTTTGGTTTCAGCCGCATTTACCCGTGCCAGCAAATCATCAGATAATTTCTCTTGTTCTTTGAGTGATTCAATGACCTTTTCACGGCGTTCATACAAATCACGCAAATACGCTAAACGTGTATCGAGCTGGCGTAATTGTGTATCGTCCAGGCCCTGCGTTACTTCTTTACGGTAACGTGCAATAAAAGGAACACTGGCACCCTCATCAATGAGTTTGATGGCAGCTTCGACTTGATTTGGACGCACGGCAAGCTCTTTTGCCAACTGCTGAACTAAGTCAGTCATCGTGTTTGATCCCACAAGGATAAGTACTAAATGGCATGATTATAAAGACCAAGACTATAAAATCCACAACTGTTTTCATTAATTTATGCAATAGCCATCTCAAGCAGTGCTGCATTTTCTGCTTTTCCTGATAAAGTTTGCATGAACTTTGTTTTTTATCTGGAGTCCAAGCGCATTTTTTTTCAATTTAGATGTATATATTTGGTATCTATGTCTTGATTTTAACTGCAATATTTGGTGCTTTAGAGCATAGTCAATGAATAGTTATGAATCGTATACTCAACGCCTGTTTTCAGTTTTGTTTACGACGACAATAAAGAATAAGGAGCATCTCATGAATTTAGTGGTACCTGCTGAAAAAACCGATGCCGTACAAAGCGAAACCGACCGAGTCGAACGCATCCTGGTTGTCGATGATGACGTGCGTCTGCGTACCCTGCTACAACGCTTTTTGGAAGATAAAGGCTTTGTAGTCAAAACCGCACATGATGCAACCCAAATGGATCGGCTTTTACAGCGGGAATTATTTTCTCTGATTGTGCTCGACTTTATGCTGCCGGTGGAAGATGGCCTGAGTATCTGTCGTCGTTTACGCCAGTCCAATATCGATACGCCAATTATTATGCTGACCGCACGTGGCAGTGATTCAGATCGTATTGCGGGTCTGGAAGCCGGCGCCGATGACTATCTGCCAAAACCGTTTAACCCAAATGAACTACTGGCACGTATTCGTGCGGTTTTACGCCGTCAGGTGCGTGAGGT
>NZ_SMTB01000157.1:0-2924 GCF_006864105.1 Acinetobacter sp. RF14B
TATCCACGTGGTAATGGACTGGGTGTTGAAATTCAGCGAACTATGGTCGAGATGCCGATTGGTCAGGCAGAGGCTTTGCTCAGCCTGAACGAGCAATCTGATGAGCATATTTCAATTCTGGCTTTCGGTAGTCGGGTCCAGGCAGCCGTAGAAGCAGCTCAGGCTTTTGCCAGTCGCTATGAAGTTGGCGTACGTGTCATCAATATGCGTTTCATTAAGCCTTTAGATACCAGTATGCTGGATCAGCTTGCACACTCCACCAGTTTATTTGTTACTGTCGAAGAGCATGCGATCATGGGCGGTGCTGGTAGTGCGGTCAATGAATATTTGGCTGAAGCACAGATCGTGAAGCCAATGTTAAATCTGGGGCTGGACGATACCTTTATGGCACAGGCAACACATAGCCAGATGTTGCAACAAGCTGGACTTGATGCACAAGGTATTGAAAAATCCATTGCTCAGGCCTGGTCTAAACTGGCACAAAGCGTTCTATCCTAAGTATTTAAAAACTTTAGACACATTTTTTCCCAAAAAGCCCGAATATTTGCTAAAATATGCGGGCTTTTATGCATTATTCTTTATCAATATCTTCAAATTTGTAGTGGGTGTTCAATGGAACCTATGGTGGTGATGGCTGCGCGTGCGGCTCAATTAGTTGGTCAAGAGCTTTTAAAAGCGCATCAGAATCGTCATAAACTCGATCTGCAAGTCGAAGAAAAAGGCATTGATGGTCCGGTAACGCGTGTAGACCGTTATCTGGAACAGTTGACTATCGATACTCTACGTAAAAGCTATAAAAATCACAGTTTCCTTGGTGAAGAATTTGGCTATCAGGAAGGTAAAGGTCATGACGCTGACTGGTGTTGGGTGATTGATCCGCTGGATGGCACACTTAACTTTATCAACGGTTTTCCGCATTTCTGTATTTCTATTGCAGTTCAGCACAAAGGCGTGACTCAGCACGGCGTAATTTATGATCCGGTAAAAGATGAGTTGTTCTCTGCAAGCCGTGGTCGCGGTGCAATGCTGAATCAGCGCCGTATCCGTGTCAATATAAAAGACAGTCTGAATAATACTTTCTTGGCCGTAGGTCATGCTTACCGTGCCAAACGTAATGGTGAAGTTGTGTCTTATGCCAAGAACCATTTTGAATCATTGTTAAATGTGACCGAAGCGGGTGCTCAATACCGCCGTGCAGGTTCTGCGGCACTGGATCTGGCTTATGTAGCGGCTGGCCGTCTTGATGGGTATTTCGAGCTTGGCTTGAAACCTTGGGATATTGCAGCAGGTGAGCTGATTGTGAAAGAAGCGGGCGGTACTGTGGTGGATGCACGTGGCGGTAGCGACTCTATGGAAAATGGTCAGGTTTTGGCTTGCTCAATGAAGATGCTTAAACCGTTAATGCAAGCAGTTGTTCCTGCTTGGGGTGAAGCAGCCAAATAATCGGCTTTAATCGAATATGAAAAAAGGTATCTTTCGGGATGCCTTTTTTCTTGCAAATTATTCATTTGAGATTGCTTCTAAAGCACTTTTGATTCATCTGTTTAGTCATAAGAGTTTAGGGAAAATTGACCAAATGGAGAATAAGCTGCTTTTTTCACCTGAGCTAAGTTTCGGAAAATGATGAAAAAATTGACGGTTAAACAAAATAATACGAAAAGCGGATGACTTTATAAATTATCCTGCTATAATCTTGGCACGCACTTAATTTCTGTTCGTTACCTGAACATTTCTCTTCTTATCATTGTGTATGCGCGTGCGGTCCAAAGAGAGGACGATATCTCGCGCCCCAATCGCTAAAGCGATTCCTTCAGGTTATGCTTAATCATGCGTGCGTTATATCACATCGTCGTTACTCGGATCGCCGCTGAATCATCTCTTTTTCAGTGTTTATTGCTGTGCCGCTTTTTGTCGATGTCCATTTGACTTTATTTTTAATGGAGCACCCTATTTTCGGGTGAAATACTCTATGAGCAAAACTTTTGCTGAATTTTCTTTACACGAATCGTTACAACAAGCTCTACAAGGTTTAGGCTTTACTGCTCCGACTTCTGTACAAGAACAATCTATTCCCGCTGCACTTGAAGGCAAAGATCTTTTGGTATCTAGCCAGACAGGTTCGGGTAAGACAGCAGCGTTCCTTCTTCCAACGTTGAACGCACTTGCAAACGAAGATACCTTTGTACCATTCAAAGAACGTATGAAAGCGATCACTCAGCCTTCAATTCTGGTTCTTTGTCCTACACGTGAATTGGCTCAACAGGTGAGTCAGGATGCCATTGCACTTGTACGTCACATGAAAGGTGTGCGTATTGCTGCAATCATGGGTGGCATGCCATTTGGTAAACAAATCCAGCAGTTAAAAGGCGCACAAGTGGTTGTTGCAACCCCAGGTCGTTTACTGGATCTTGTTAACCGTCGTCAGCTCAAACTCGATAAAGTAAATGCTTTGATCGTAGACGAAGCAGACCGTATGCTGGATCTGGGCTTCTCTGAAGATCTGGAAGCAATTGGTGATTTGGCTGGAAATCGTGAGCAGACCTTAATGTTCTCTGCAACATTTGCTCCACGTATTATCACGCTTGCTGAACGTATGATGAATGATCCAGAGCGTATTGCGATTGAAACTGGTCACTCAACAAATACAGATATCACCCAGACTTTACACTGGACTGATGGTTTCGAGCATAAGAAAAAACTGTTAACACATTGGTTAAGCGAAGAAGATGTAGACCAGGCTGTGGTATTTGCATCAACTCAAGAAGACACCGACATGCTGGCTGAAGAGCTTTCTGAAGCAGGTCTGTCAGTTGTTGCACTACACGGTGCCATGCCGCAAACTGTTCGTAACCGTCGTTTACGCAGCATCCGTGAAGGTCGTGCCAAGATTTTAGTAGCGACTGATGTTGCTGCTCGTGGTCTAG
>NZ_SMTB01000158.1:0-2846 GCF_006864105.1 Acinetobacter sp. RF14B
CTGAAGAACCGCCACTTGTGCGCCCTCTTCCAGAAAACGTTCGACCAGAGCCCAACCGAGACCTGAACCGCCACCCGTGATCAGTGCAACTTCGCCTTGTAGCCAACCCATGATTACTCTCCTGCCATCTCTACAAACAATTGACCATCTTCAACAATCACTGGGAAAGTCTGGATTGGATCAGTCGCTGGTAAGCAAAGTGCTGTACCAGTTTTTAGACAGAAACGCGCTGAATGAAGTGGACATTCCACCGTGCCATCATCTTCCAGATAACCTTCAGACATTGAGGCATTACCATGTGAACAGCGGTCGTTCATGGCGAAAAACTCACCACCGTTATTGAATACTGCCAGCGCTTCAATACCATTTACGCCACAATCTACTTTTAACGCTTCGCCTTCGTCCAGTTCGTCAACTTGGCAAACAAAAATCTTATTCATTAGAAGAACACGCTCAGGTTGTGTGAGTTATAAGTCGCCTGGTCCAGTGCGATCTTACGGTTGAAGATCTGGAAGCCTTGCTCGGAATCGACCTGACGGATTTTGTCGTGACGCTTACCGCAGTAGATGGTGACATCTTTTTCTTTCTGGGTGCGGTACAACAGGTAAGTGACATACACGTCGTATTCACCATCAACTTCAGTCGGCTCCACAATAATGTTAGACACCATATGTGTAGTACGTGAAGGAGGTTCTTCCGCCCAGGCCATACCGGTTTCCAAACGGGCAACGCGGCGTTCCAGCAGGTCTTTCGTATCGTTAAATACCCAGGTGGTTGGCGGCTCAATCGAACGGCGACGGTCACGGGTTTGCGCATTCGGTGTAGTACGCAGCGTATACGAAATATCTTCTGCCAATACGTCAAGCCATTCGCGGAACTTCCAGTCGTCCAGCAATTTTGCTTCGCGGTACAGGAACTGGCTGATCTGATGATGCAGTTCTAAGCTGATTTGACTCATTTCACAAGCTCCTTCTCGTATTCGTCAGCGGCTTTTTCCACGTCTTCCCATTTTTCATGGATCAATAAATCTGCCCAGCGACGGTACATGCCACGTGCTGCAGTTTCTGAGAAAATGTAGTTGGTAATGCCCGGAATATCATCTTCACGAACTTTCTCGTTGCCTTTACCCATCTCCATGATCAGGCGGTTTTGACGCGCTTTATAACCCCGAAGCACTTTCTGGATTTCGATCCAGTTTTCCGAGTCATCTTGCTCAAGGAAACCGGCCGGACCGAAGGCACGCGTTGCCGAACGTTCAAAAGCTTCTTTTACTTCCTGCGACGCTTCAGCATCCGCAATACAGAATGCCCAAACTTCAGTTTTGTTTGGACCACGTGGGTGCCATACGCGCAGTGTTGCCGTACCGTTTAACCAAGACAATGTCGGGAACATGGTGTTGTGACCTGCAAGACGCAGTGCACGCACTTCACCTAAACGCTCTTTGACTTCTTCATAAGTTTCACGGAAATAGTTCGCTACCTCACCATCCACCCATACGTTGGCATCCGGCTTTTCAGTAAAGAAGAAGCCTGAACCATGACCGCGTGAACCATATTGAATTGCGTCTTTGGCGGTTTCCCACACCGGACGCGCTGTTTGTGCAGCACCGAGTTTCTTCGAGGATTCATCATCCGGTTTTGCCCCCAGAACTTGAATCGCAGAAGCGTGAGAGAACAAAGCGTGGTATTGGTCAGATGCAAACTGTTCCGCTGCAAATTTCCAGTTACAGTCGATTTCCCATTTGTGTACACCACCGATGATTTCTGTCCCGCCCGGACGACGATCTACGACTCCATCCAGATACCAGGCGATGTCGCCCATGTATTCTTCTAAATCAGGTGTGGTTTCATCCCAGCAACCGAAGACTAAGCCTTTGTAAGACTTCACACGATTGACTTCAACCAGACCCCATTGTTCTTTACATGCCCCATGTGGATAAGCACGTTCTTCAAGCGGGATATCTTTGAGTGAACCATCAATACCGTATGACCAGCCGTGGTATGGGCAAGTAAATGCACGAGTATTACCGCAGTCTGCGAAGCTGACCCGCATCGAACGGTGACGGCACTGGTTTAAAAATGCTTTGATTGAGCCGTCTTTTTGGCGTGCCACAATAATTGGATCTTCACCCATATAGGTATTGAAGAAATCACCAGCCTTAGGAATTTGGCTTTCATGGCATAGAAATAACCATGTACGACCGAAGACACGTTCAAGTTCTAATTCGTAAATGTCAGGATCAGTATAGATCGATGGCGTGATACGTCCATTTTGTGCATCGACCAAAGCGTCGATTTCGCGCACATCAATTTTTCCACTCATGAAAAGCTCTCCTGTGGCCACTATGGACACACAATAAATAGACTCAACTCGAATGGATAATGGATTTTTGCAGGATTTTGGGGAAATATTTTTTTTGTTTTAATTAATAGTTTTAAGCAATTATTGCCAACGCTTATTTTTATATTAAAACACCAATCCACCCCTCTAAGGTATTTAGTTCCTAAATGACAAAATCATCTTCACGACATAGTTGTTTATGGACTATACTCCTATCAAATTATAGTAAGACATTTTTTGGATTACTCTTTGGGCTGATGACATGGAATTAAGACACCTTCGCTACTTTATCACTGTTGCTGAAGAACTGAACTTTAGTAAGGCAGCACTCAAACTTTATACGGCGCAACCCTCTCTCAGCCAGCAGATTAAGGATCTGGAAGAAGATGTCGGCGTACAACTGCTGTACCGTACCAAACGCAAGGTCGAGCTGACAGAAGAAGGTGCTGTATTTCTGGAACAGGCCCGTTTGACCCTGGCTCAGGCCGACAAAGCCGTTCACATGG
>NZ_SMTB01000159.1:0-2717 GCF_006864105.1 Acinetobacter sp. RF14B
GCTTACTGGCCCCTGCACTGGCCGATGGTTTTGCCGACTCCAAGCCCTTTCAGATTCTGGCACCGCGTATGGCCACCCAAACCTTTGAACCGGTACAATGGAAAGTCCAGACCCTGTCTAAAGATCTGAATAATGCCGTACAACTGGCCCGCAGTTTAGAGCTGGATATTCCAGTTGCACAGCAGGCTTTATCCCAATTAAAAGCTCATCAGGATCAAGGCTTTGCTGAAGCAGATTTGGCCTCTCTCATTCAGCAGATCAATCATTAATACACTATTCCTGTTAAGCACTCAGCAAGGACATTTCCTATGATTAAACTCGCCGTTAATCTTTCAATGATTTTTACGGAAGTTCCCCTCCTAGAGCGATTTGCCCTTGCCCGTGCCCACGGATTTGAACATGTTGAAATACAGTTTCCCTATGAACTCAACATAGAGCAGATTCACAGTCAGTTAAGTAGACATGAACTCAACCTCTGCCTCATCAATGTACCAGCCGGTGACCTGATGCAGGGCGGCCATGGTCTGGCAGGTATTCCGGGACAGGAACTGGAATTTCGTCATGCCATGCAACAGGCCATCCAATATGCAACCGCACTCCAAGTACCGCGGGTCAATATTCTGGCAGGACGGCAGCCACTCGACTGTGACCTGCTGCCTTGCCTGAAAACCTTCGCCAGCAATTTAAAGATGGCCTGTTCTATGCTCGCCGAGCATCAGATTGAGCCTGTATTTGAAATGATTAATGGCAAGGATATGCCTCGCTTTCTGGTACAAAATATTGCCCAGGCTCAGGAAATACTGGAAGCAGTTCAACATCCGGCCCTAAAAATGCAATATGACTGTTATCACATGGCCATGATGGGCGAAGATGTACTGGAAACTTTGAAAGAAAATATTGCAGTGATTGGACATATACAATTTGCAGATTACCCGGGTCGGCATCAGCCAAATACTGCTTCTATTGAATATTATGATATTTTTCAGTGGCTAAAGAGTAGCCAATATCAAGCTTATGTTGCAGCCGAATATAAGCCGCTCGGACACTCCAATGATTCCTTTAGCTGGAAAGCTGAATTCTTTCCCGAGCATGACTAAGCCGGCCAGGGTAGCGTTTGAAATTTAAGACTAAAACCGCTATATTAGATCAGCATAATTGTTAGGAAATTATACCCTCTATGAATTTAGAACCATCGCCCAGCGCTTCTAATTCTCACGATCACAGCATGAATTCTTATTCTCCAGCGGTACAAGAGTGTCTGAACGTTGTACACGCAGCCCTTGAAGATGTAAAAGCGAAAGAAATTGTCGAGCTTGATGTCAGCAATATCAGCAATGTTGCAGATGCCATGATTATTGCCAGTGGTACGTCAACGCGTCATATTAAATCTCTTGCCCATAATGTTGCTGAAGAAGCACGTAAAGCCGGTTTCCGTCCACTTGGCGTGGAAGGTGAACGTGATGCAGAATGGATTCTAATTGATTTAGGTTATGTGGTTGTTCACTGCATGCTGCCCACTGCTCGTAAGTTCTACGACCTGGAAAGCTTATGGCAAAAAAATCCAGCAGATTCTGTCGCCTAACCGGATTCTAGAAACAGGTCCGTAGCGTCCTGTTCCCCCAGACATATTACAAAAAGAACCTCAATTGAGGTTCTTTTTGTTTTCATACCTTTTCCGCAGTAAATAAGAAGTTTTGAAGGTCTAACTTCAAATAAAATCAACTGAATACGACTTATCTCCATTGCCCTTCTGCTCACATCCAATGCCTGAAAAGACCAACAGATAGGCAATGAATATGAGCCATATTGAAGGCTACTAACTTAATGCCCATATCTTAATAATCTTGGTTTTATCTTGAATGCTACTGATGACAGCACATCAATCTCACAAGATGAAATAACTTTTATTCAGGAATCACGCACAATTTTCAGATAGGACAAAACCTGAGTCCTTGTTATTAAAATATGGGATCATACCGACATTTTAACGATTGAGACTCAGGTTATTATTTAAAGCAAACGACGGGACATGCATGCCCCGAAGATGCCTTTATTGAAACCTATTGATACCAGCCAAATAGCTTAAAAATATAAGGTACATAAGCAATGATCAGCATAGCTGGCAACAATACGATCACTGGCAAAATCCAGCGTTCAAAACGATAGTAGAAGGACAGATGGCGTACTTCTGCATCTGCTTCGGCCACCTCAGCATCGCCAATGGATTGCCGCGCCAATAAATGGTTCAATGCCACAGGTGGGGTGACATAGCCCAGCTCAAAACCAATCAAGGTAATCATCCAGAAATGCACAGGATGAATGCCGTATTGATAAGCCACTGGGGCTACCGTAGCCGAGATTAAAATAACGGCACCGAATGGATCCATAATCATCCCGACAAAAATCATTAGCCCGACAATCATCGAAATTACCAGTAGCGTACTGCTAATATCGGTCGGGAAAGCTTCCATGATTTCCAGACGCTCCAGCAAACCGCCGACACTGACTGACAACGCCATCAGGATAACCAAAGCACCGATATGCCCTACCGTTTCACTGGTAGAGATATGCATGGACTTCCAGAAACCCACCTGACGCAAAGTTCCATTCGACGGTGATCGTGGAACGCCATGATCTACTGCCAACTCTTTTTGAGATTGCTCAGCATGTGCTGCTTCACGATACTCGGCAGGAGCAGCAGCACTCGCCGTTGCAAG
>NZ_SMTB01000015.1:0-38593 GCF_006864105.1 Acinetobacter sp. RF14B
CCGGAGGGGACGGTCCAAGGTCAGCGCACTGGAATAGCCGCTGCGTTCACTTTCAGGTGCCACCACCACTACACGCCCTAAAGAACTTAAAGCCCTTGCCAAAGCCTGAAGACCAGGGGCAAACACACCATCATCATTTGAAATCAATATATTCACAAAAAATCTCGTTATGCCAGAAAATGACTCGTTAGGACATTTCATTGTATTCGTTCAGGAATTATATATATTTGTGGCCTTACATCCACCTTTAATAAATCTGGTTCATCATGATGAAAAAAAAATCTTTATCAGGGGTAGCATTGTGCTTTAGCGCACTTTTTTCTCACTCAGTACTTGCAACGACTGATCTGACCACCGAAGAAAGCAATACAATCATTAAAGAAGATATTGCCGCAGCACAAGTCATGGCTGAGGTATGCCCTGCCATTATTGGTAAAAATGCAACATTTGACAGCGTAATTCAGCAATTGATCCAAACATATCTTGGGGAATACTCGGTTAAAGGCATGACCTATTCAGCGCTTCAGGCCGATTCAGAATATAAATCTTTACTGGAAGAAGCACGTGACGGTGCAAAACAGTCTTCTCAGGAAGAACAACAAACAGTTTGCCAGGAAATTCTTGACCATCAAGGTTGAGTCCGGTGTTAGGATCCTAAATAAGACGGTGCTCACATCGTCTTATTTTTCTTACAGATATCTTCACAATTCTACAGCTTCACTACATTTTCATACTTTTCAATTTAAGAAATAGGTTTAAGCTAGGCAAATTATTGTTCTAAAGCTGATTTTTGAGTTTTCAATGAAAAAGACCTTATTTAAAACCTTCTCTTTGTGCGCCATTTCTGTGGCAACTTTTCTGGGCGCTTCCGCCCACGCTGCTGATGAAAATATTGAAGTTACACCCGTTCAATCTGTGACTCCGCATGAACTTGCTGCAATTTATGTCTTATCTGAAATCTGTCCAGGCATGGTCAAGGACAAAGCCAAATTCAACCAGGGCTATAACAAGCTGGTGGCTGAATATTTACCAGGTCAGAAAAATCCGGTAGAAAGCTTAAATCAATTGAGCAAACAAGCAGATTTTCGTCATATTCTGGCCGAAGCCAAGACCGATGCCAAAAAGGCCGGTAAGAAAAAAAATCAAGTGATTTGTGATGAATTAACTGCCTACAGCAATTAAATCATTTTTCTTGCAGCTACTTACAATACTTTTAAAATAACCCCGGGTTTCCCATAGAAGTCAGCCTAGCTTTGTCCTAAAATGCTAGGCTCTTTTGTGCCTACATCAAGATATTGGAACCCACTAGAAATGACCCAAAAAACCGCTCTTGCTGCATTATTATTAATTCCTAGTTTCAGCTTTGCAGCAACTGTCTTATCTGCACCACCAGAATTGAATAATAAATCTTATGTGCTAATGGACTTCGAGACAGGGCAAATTCTCGCTGCAAAAAATGAAAATGAAAAACTTGCCCCGGCTTCAATGACCAAGATGATGACCAGTTATCTCATCGAACAGAAGTTATTAAGCGGTGAGCTGACTGAAAATGAACAGGTTCGTATGAACGAATCTGCCTGGTGCCGTGGGAGTAGCACCGAGTCATGTATGTATGTGCCCTTAAATGGTACCGCGACTACACTGGAAATGTTACGCGGGATTATTATCCAGTCCGGTAATGATGCTTCTAAGGCGATGGCTGAACATATTGCAGGGAACGAAGGTACCTTTGCACATATGATGAATCAGGAAGCGAAACGTATCGGCATGGTCAATACCAGCTTTGTGAACTCAACCGGTATGCCCGCAGAAGGTCATTATTCAACTGCAAAAGATATGGCGATTTTGGCACAGCACATCATTAAAGACAGCTCAAAATACTATCCAATTTATTCAGAAAAAGAATTTACCTTTAATGGCATCAAACAGGGTAACCGTAATGCTCTACTCTATACAGATCCAAGTGTGGATGGCTTAAAAACCGGCCATACCGATGAAGCGGGTTTCTGTTTAACCACCTCTGCCAAACGCGGACCAACTCGCCTGATCTCGGTGATTTTTGGTGCGCCATCGATGCAGGAACGTGCCTCACAGACACGCGACTTGCTGGCTTGGGGTTATGCCAACTTTGAAACCAAAAATGTTCAACCCGCCAAGCAGGTGTTGGCTAAGGCCAAAGTCTGGTTTGCAAAGGAAGATGAAGTTCAGATCGGCCTTGCAGAAAACTTTAATGTGACTATGCCTAAAGGTCAGGCTAATGCCATTAAAACCCAGTTGGTGGTTCAGCCGAAACTGACTGCACCGTTACAGCCAGGTCAGGTCGTGGGGAAATATGTAGCGACTCTGGATGGTAAAGTCATTTCAGAAAAACCGCTAGTTGCTTTAAATGCGGTTGAAGAAGCAGGCTTCTTTGCACGTATGCTCGACCATATCAAACAGTTCTTCAGCAACCTGTTCTAAGTCAAACATTCCGTCTTAGACGAAAGCCAAAGCATTCACTCAGATGGATGCTTTTTTGTTCTATACTCTTCATGTTTTTTAATAAGCCTCGGACCCCGCAATATGCACCCAAATATTCGCCCTTATTTAAGCACTCACCCACAGATCGATACTTCCTGCTATATCGATCCCATGAGCATTGTGGTCGGTGATGTGGTATTGGCTGAAAATGTCTCAGTATGGCCTTTTGCGGTGATTCGTGGTGATGTGAACTCGATTCGAATCGGTAAAAACTCCAACGTTCAGGATCATGCCATGCTGCATGTCAGCCATAAAAAATCTGACAAACCGAATGGTTCACCTTTAATTATTGGAGAAGATGTCACGATTGGCCATCATGTGACTCTACATGGCTGCACCATTGGCAACCGCGTCCTCATTGGCATTAACAGTATTATTCTGGATGATGTGTTAATTCCTGATGATGTCATGATTGGTGCAGGAACGCTGGTACCGCCCGGCAAGGTACTGGAAAGCGGCTGGTTATATGTGGGCAGCCCTGCCAAAAAAGCCCGTCCACTAACTGAAAAAGAGTTGGCTTTTTTACCCTATTCCGCACAGAATTATGTCAAGGTATCGACTAATTACTTGAACCAAGCTTGAGCTTCTCTATCCATCATACATAAAAATTGGCTTAAAAAATAAAAGGACGAGAGGCACCGCTTGGGTTACCACACCAAATGCACAGCTCTAGTCCTTGTGTGCGATAGTAGTCAATTACTCTGGTGTTGATGCTTTTTTCTCAAACAGCAGCATTGCTATATGTAAGTGGTTCTCAAGTTAGGGACTGTTAACCTTTCATAAAGGCAGCCAAATATAAATATAAGCTAAAAAAAACCGCACTTTAATAATTTCGCTTTAGCTGATCATACCGAGTAGCCATACCTCTAAGCTGTTTTAAGCTTGCAAAGCTATTGTCAACTAAAGGCCTCATTTCATATACATACCGATCTATATTTTTACCGCTAGACTTCGAGTGAATTCTTCCCGAAACATTCATTTAATTTTGAATATATTGATTTTTGTCTCTTAGTGATTTTCCATCATAACTTTTATCAGCAATAATATCAGTTTCAGCCACACCCAAACGAACAACCAAAGCAGGAGAAACTTGGACCTTATAGCTTGTCTCATCCCCAATGATAATTCTAGGATTACCATTTAAATCGACTCCTAAATGAATTTGAGCACTGTCTCCACCGATACTTTTGAAATACCCTGATTTTGAATGCCCGTAGCAGACTGATGTGTGCGCCTAGCTTGCACCAATAAATATCCACTCTGAAGCAACGTCAGAGGAAATTAAATACGTTGAATAGTTTATTTTTGACCATCGAGAAAACCGCTTGAATATTATATTGGATTTCCTAAAGGCGGTAAGTAAATCTCGCCAAGACTAACCTATACAAATTTGATCAAAAATAGTTTCAATAAAATTTTAAAGATCTCGTTCGGGATAAATATAAAAATGACGGAAAATAGTTCTTAACTTAGACCGCGTTGATGTCAGCATGGTATGAGGTGTAATGAGTGTAAAATCGGGTTAGCGATTGATTGTACTATCTCGCTATTTTTTAAAAAATATCTATAGATCCGACACTACAATATTAAATTTTTTTATAGGTTTAAAATTAATACTTATAAAAAAACCTCTCAATAGAGAGGTTTTTTTATTTCAGATTCGATTAACGATTGTTTTCGTCGTCTGAAGAATCTTCAAATTTCGAGTCATTCTCAAAGCCTGTGCCTTGAGCACCAAAGCCTGCGCCTTGACCACCAAAGCCCGCGCCTTGAGGACCAGCAGGTGCACCAGCAGGACGTGGATTACGTGCAGGAACTACAGTTGAAATTGCATGTTTGTAAACCATTTGGCTTACTGTATTTTTTAATAAAACAACATATTGGTCAAAAGATTCAATATGACCTTGTAATTTGATACCGTTTACCAGGAAGATAGAAACAGGAATACGTTCCTTACGAAGAGAATTCAGAAACGGATCTTGTAAAGTTTGACCTTTAGACATGTTATAACTCCAAAAAAAATTAAAAATCAGCGCAAAAAACTATCTCTATTTTTCAATTAAAAATTATAAAAAAGATAGTCTCTAAATTTTGCTTTATCCGTGACAGTTTCGCAAGTCTTCTTGGGCCTGCTCGAACGTAAAATATGTAGTAAATTTATGCTTTTCTTGCAAAGATCTCAACCAGGTATATTGACGTTTTGCAAGTTGTCGTGTTGCGAACAAAGCCTTATCTTCCATTTCTCGTTGTTTTTCGCTACTTATATTGCCATTTTTTAAGAATTCTATGGCCTGACGATAACCAACTGAACGCATTGACGGTAAATTATCATCAAAATCGTATTTTCCCATTAACTCCTTAACTTCATTCAAAAATCCGTTTTTCCACATTAATTCAAGCCGTATCTCAATACGTTTGTGCAATTCTACCCGATCTGGCATCAGGGCATAATTATGGAAACTGTAACGATATGGTTGATTTTTTGGTTGTTCTGCTTGTAGTTTTGTAATCGGCTCACCTGTCAGCCTAAAGACTTCCAAGGCACGGATGATGCGCTGTTTATCACTTGGCTTAAACTTTTGTCCAGCGACCGGGTCAACCCGACACAATTCTGCATAGACGGCCTCCCAGCCTTCACGTATAGCCTGATCTTCAATCTCAGCACGAACCGTATAGTCTGCACTTGGCAAATTATCAGACAAACCCTCTAATAGCGCCTTAAAATACAGCATAGTGCCACCCACTAAAATCGGAGTCTTACCACGGGCATGAATCTCATCAATCAGTTTGCAGGCATCTTCGACAAAGTTTGCAGCCGAATAGACTTCCATCGGACTAATAATATCGATCAGATGATGCGGATAACGCGCCAGTTCCTCTTTTGAGGGCTTGGCTGTACCAATATCCATCTCCCGGTAAACCAAGGCTGAATCAACTGAAATCAGTTCAAAATTTCCTTGCTCATAAAGTTCACATGCCAAAGCAGTTTTACCGCTTGCAGTTGGTCCCATTAAATTGATGACCGGTAGTTGATTGGACATGTAAGACTACTCTCCCCGAGCAAAAAGTTTATCAAGTTGAGCCAATGGAAAAGCTCGCCAGGTTGGACGACCATGATTACATTGACTCGCAAATTCAGTGTGTTCCATCTGACGCAATAAAGCATTCATTTCAGATAGACTTAAAATACGATGGGCACGTACTGCACCGTGACAAGCCATGCCTGCCAGAATCTGGTCACGTTTCTGCAATAAGCCCTGCGCCTGATCATTGGGATCAAGGTCATTAAGAAGTTCAGGAATCAAGGCATCAAAATCGGCTTTGTGCAAAATGGCCGGTACACCACGTACAATCACCTGCTCATCACCATACTGATCAATTTCCAGCCCCAGACGTGCCAGCTGATCTCTCAGCTCATCAATCCGCATGGCCTGCATCCGGCTGATATTCACAACTTTAGGTATCAGCAATTGTTGTGACATCCAGAATTCCGGCTTGTCCCAGGCCATTTTCATCTGTTGCAGCAAAATACGTTCATGTGCCGCATGCATATCCACAATAATCAGGCCTTCGGTATTCTGTGCCAGAATATAAATGCCATGCAGCTGGGCAATGGCAATGCCTAAAGGATGTTCATCGACTTTGCTTTGCAGATGGGTCTGAAAGCTATCGCCAACAGACGCATCGGTAACAGTGTCAAGCTCTCGCAAGGGTGCCAAATAGCTTTTTAAGGCATTATTGAGCTGCTGTGAACCAGTATAAGATTTACTGTAATCCGGCGCATAATGCACAGTTTGCGGCCGTGAGGATTCAAAATCTGTCAGTATATCCAAAGGTGCATTTTCGTCCTGAACAGAGACAGTGGACGAGTGAGCTGGCATTTGGGCTATCACTGACTGGTGCAGGCTGAATTGCTCCTGATAGCGTGGTTGAGATGCACTCGCCACAGCTTCATCTTCAGTCTTCATTGCCTCTGACAGATCAGCACTCGCCGTCTGGAACTGTGCCAAGGTTTCCTTGGCATAATGCCGTACAAACTCATGCACTTCACGCTGGTTCAGAAAACGTATTTCATGCTTGGTCGGATGCACATTGACATCAATACTTTCCGGGTCAATTTCCAGAAACAGTAAATAGGCCGCATGCTGATGACCATGCAGAATGCCATCATACGCCATACGCAAGGCATGGGAAATGGTCTTATCTTTGACAATCCGCCCATTCACATAAACATATTGCAGATCAGCCTGTGCACGTGCATCAGAGGGATGACCGAGCCAACCCGATAAACGCATGTTAATACTATCCGCATCCATCCAGTAAGCATTTTCAGTAAACTGGCGGCCAAGTAACTGCTGCACCCGCTGAAAGCGTAATGCGCCACTGTCTGCCACTGGCAGATTCAGTTTGATGCTGTCATTGTGTTCCAGAACAAAACGGATATTAAAATGGGTCAAGGCCATACGGCGGACAATTTCTTCAATATGCCCAAATTCGGTTCCAGGCTTTTTCAGAAACTTACGTCGTGCCGGTACATTAAAGAATAAATCCTGCACCCGGATCTGGGTGCCTTTAGGCGCCGCGACCGGCTGAATTTCCTGATGTTCAAACGCGGTTCCATTGACTTCGACCTGATAGCCAATGCCGTCTTCATTCTGGCTACTGGTCAGACTTAAACGCGATACAGCAGCAATCGATGCCAAAGCCTCACCACGAAATCCGAGACTGTTAATGGCATGCAGCTCTTCCGCAGTCTGAATTTTACTGGTCGCATGACGCAGCACAGCCAATGGCAAATCTTCATGATGGATACCACGTCCATTATCAGTGATTTCAATCAGTGTACTGCCGCCCTGTTCTACCCGGATCAGCAGCTCGGTTGCTCCTGCATCAATTGAGTTTTCCAGTAATTCCTTCACCACAGATGCGGGGCGTTCAATCACCTCTCCCGCTGCAATCTGGTTGGCGAGTGCCGGATCAAGTGCACGGATACGGCGTATACTGAGATCATGAACCATGTGAAAATTCGCGCTCCAAAGCCTGTTTTAATGCCAGATTAGATGAAATCAAACTCACAGTACGTGTAAGTTCATCTTCGGATTTTAAAATTTCAATAATTAAATCTGCCTGTGGAATTTCATCCCCACCTTTAGATGGCCATTCAAATAAAAATAACGCATTCGGCGTTTCCAGATAATCTCGAATGCCCATCAATTCAAGCTCATAAGGGTCATTTAGACGATACAGGTCAAAATGAAAAATATCCTGCTCATTAATTTGATACGGCTCGACCAAAGTATAGGTGGGGCTTTTTACCGAGCCTTTGTGGCCAAGCTGCTGCAAGTAATAGCGCGTTAATGTAGTTTTCCCTGCCCCCAAGTCACCAATCAAATAGACAACACCAGCAGGAAAGGTTTCTGCCAGAACTTTGGCCAATTTTCGGGTATCTTCTTCATGATTTAAAGTGACATTCAAGGAATAAGGCATATTACTCACGACATGCGATAAAAGAATAATTATGATAGCATCGCAGCACTTTAAAAGCCTATTCACCTCTGTGAGAAACTGTGTTTTTTCACAGCATCTGTTTTAATAAGAGAGCTTGCGACCTAATCATGCATTCGCCTGTTGATTTTAAGCCACCTATGCTGAATGGCGTAAGTGCGAGTAAAGTTTTTTTGCAAGCTGTTTCCCCCCGTCCTGCGACCATTTATGCTTATTTATGTCAGCAGTTCCGGCACATCGAACCCCGCGAATGGCAGTCCCGCTTTGAGCTCGGTCTGGTGTATGACGCTCAGGGCCAAGTCTTAACGGTAGAGAGTCCCTTTCAGCCCAACACGCACTGTTTTTACTATCGCTTTTTGGCTTATGAAGCCCATGTTCCCTTTCAGCATCAGATTCTGTTTGAAAACGAACATCTGCTGGTGGTCGACAAGCCACACTTTTTGACCATGAGTCCCACCGGACAGTATGTACAGGAAACGTTACTCGTCCGGCTAAAACAGCAGACCGGAAATGAGCATCTTAGCCCGATTCACCGACTGGACCGTGAAACTGCCGGAGTTGTGCTGATTTCCAAATGTGTAGAATCGCGTGGTGCCTATCAGCAGATGTTTGCGACCCGGCAAGTACAAAAAACCTATCATGCGATTGCCGCTTATCGTCCTGATTTAAACTTCCCGATGACTTTAAGCCTGAAAATGGAAAAAGGGCAGCCTTTTTATACCATGCAGATCGTTGAAGGTGAGCCAAATAGTGAAACGCTTATTCAACTGCTAGAACACAAAGGGCAATGGGCGAAATATGAACTGCACCCCCATACCGGAAAACAGCATCAGCTGCGCGTCCATTTGAATCATTTAAATATCCCGATTCAACATGATCCTTTTTATCCCGAAGTGGTGCATAAAGCTGAATATGACTTTTCCCAGCCTTTAAAACTGCTTGCCAAACAGCTCCAGTTTAAGGATCCGCTCACAGAACAACAGATGAGTTTTAGTTCAAAATTTGAATTGACACTGTAAATCGCTTGTCATTACAGATTATTTTCTAAAATCGGTCGCTTTAAGATTGAAATTCAACATTAAATGATTAGAATAAATGCGAAAAGTTAAGTAATTTAAAGCTTTGAAAATATTATGAGAAAAACTGAAGTCTATCAAATTCGCCTGGATTCCCAAGAAAAGAAACAGGCTTTTGCAGTATTTAAGCAATTAGGGATTACACCCGCTCAGGCAGTGCGGCTGTTTTTTAAACAGGTTGTTATTACCAAGTCAATTCCTTTCTCCATCGAGAACCAGAATATCGATCTGGAGCAGCTGATTAAATTGCGCAAACTGAAGCAAAATGAACTGAGAGCAGAGCAAGCCCTTCATCCGGTTACTACTGCTCAGGCAGCAGATCATCAAGAACTGGTTGCAGATGATGATCATCTTGATTTATTTGAAGAACTTAATGCAATTTTGGGTGAAAGCGACAAAATTTAACATTGTTGCACTTAGGAACAATTCTTAAGTCCCTCCTCTGGCTAATTTCGCTATGCTTTATGCTAATGATCAAGCAAAATTAGCATGGAGTAAGCCAATGATTGTACGACGTGCCCAGTCGGAAGATCTGCATAATCTGGCTGTTTTATTTGATGAGTATCGCCAGTTTTATGGTGCTTCTTCCAATTTCGATCTTTCCCATCAATTTCTGAAACAGCGTTTTGAAGATGGTCAAACCGTTATTTTCATTAATACTAAAGATGAGGCCTTAATTGGCTTTATTGTGCTGTATTTAGGTTTTTCCTCAGTTGCCTGTTCCACTTATTATATTTTGGATGATGTTTATATCAGCCCGGCTTATCGCCGTCAGGGCGCAGCCAAACAGTTGATTGATACAGCAGTTTTATTTGCCAAACATCAACAGGCCTTAAGAATCAGTCTGGAAACCCAAAAGAACAATTACCAGTCCCACCACTTGTATGAATCCATGGGATTTGTTAAAGATGATGAGTTTCAGACTTACCACTGCTTTTTAAAATAAACCTTTTAACTTGAGCTTGTTATTCTGAACGGAATTTTGCCTGAGCCACCTGTTCTTCGGTCAAATAAATCCATTCCCCATCCCCCAAGTCATTACATGCCAATGCCCCAATCTGGGCACGATGTAGCTGCTCAACTTTATTTCCCACTGCAGCCAGCATACGCTTAACCTGATGATACACCCCTTGATGAATGGTCATTTGTAAACGTTTTTCATCCAGACGACTGATATGGGTCGCTGCAAAGATACCTTTTTCATTTCTTAGCTCAACTCCCTGTTCCAGCTGCTGAATCTGCTCCGTTGTAATCGGATCGGCTGTGGTCATCTGATAAACCTTTGCCACATGCTTTTTCGGGTGCGTCAGGGCTTGCAGAAACTGACCATCATCTGTCAGTAGTAACAGCCCGGTGGTATCCTGATCCAGACGACCCACACATTGCAGGCCGCGATTCAACAGAATGTCGTCAAACAGGTCAAAAACACTGAAGTGATGTGTGGCCTGATGGGAACATTCATAGCCTTGAGGCTTATTTAAAGCGATATAGACTTTTTCCCGGTAGCGATGTTCATGACCATAGACACTAAATATAAGGTCTTGCAGATTGAGCTTATATTTGGGTTCATCGATGATTTCTCCCTGAATTGAAACAGCACCATTCTTAATTAGTTGCTGGCAATGCTTACGTGAACCGAAACCTTGTGATTGCAACATTTTCTCTAATAGCATCTGTTTGAACCTGCTTAAACGGGAGATAGGCGCATTCTATACTGAAATTCCATCAAGATTCTGCGCTGTCCGGTTTTTCTCCCCCTCTCAGGTTAAAAAGCCTATAATCCTGTGAAGTTTCATTTTTCTATCTCCTATGTCCCAACTTGATTTAAACCTGATTGTTCTTTTGGTTTTACTGGCTTGCGGTATATTTAGCCATAATAGTGCAGTGACCATTGCTGCAGCGGTGCTGATTGTACTTAAAATTACGCCACTGCATGACCTACTTCCTTATGTTCAGCAGCACGGGCTAAATATCGGGATTATTATTTTAACGATTGGCGTATTGGCCCCGATTGCGAGTGGAAAAATTCCTGGGGAAAGCATTCTGAAATCTTTTCTTAGCTGGAAATCTTTACTGGCGATTAGTATTGGTCTTTTTGTGGCCTGGCTCGGTGGACGTGGGGTCAAACTGATGGCAAATCAGCCAGATGTAGTGGCCGGCCTGTTGATTGGTACAGTCGCAGGTGTAGCTGTCCTGCGTGGCGTACCGGTGGGACCATTGATTGCAGCCGGAATTTTATCGTTATTGATTGGAACCAGATAATGGGAGTGAATTCGCATCAAGTGTAACAAAGCGTAATCTAGGAAAAAGAAGATGTTTTGAAACATCCCTGTTGTAGCTTCCTGGCATATCCATTTATCGCAGCCATGTACTCAATAATTTCCGTTCCAGAGCTTAAGCAGTCACCTATTAGAATAGTTTTAAGCCCTTTGGATAAGCATTTCAATCCGGTAGTTTTTTCCCGCAATGTGGACAATAAGCATAGTGCTCCCGCTCTTGCTGTAATGCTTCTTCGCGTTGCTCACGCATCAATTGAAAAATAATATCCTGCGTCTGCTCCATACTCAGTCCGACCTCTTTACGAATATTTTCAATTTTCTCTTGATCAATCAATAAATCAATTTTAGCATTTTGTAATAATTCTCTAAACTTTAATTCCAGATTTTGTTTACGTTGTTCCAGCTCATGCGTTAAACCCGTGGCTAAAATACCCGCCGGCAACGCGGCTAGCCCTACCCCTAAGATGGTAATAAGTGCACCCAAAAAACGCCCTACAGGCGTAATAGGGGTTACATCTCCATACCCCACAGTGGTGAGTGTGACCACCGCCCACCACATAGAAGCCGGAATTGAAGTAAATACCTCTGGTTGCGCCTTGCTCTCAACCACATATATACAGGCGGCTGCCATGACAATCATGATGCTCAAAATAAATACGACTGCCTGAAAAGAACCTTTTTCACGTTCAATCACGCGCAAGAGAATTTGCAAGGATACAAAATACCGAGTCAACTTTAACAGTCGTAACAGCCGTAAAATTCTGAGAAAACGTAAGTCGATCGGCACCCAAAAATTGATATAAGCCGGTAGAATGGCTAATAAATCAATCATTGCTCCACCGCTTTTTACCCAATTCAGGCGATTCTTCCATGCACTTTCAAAGGGACTCTCTTCCGCGATAGACCAAAAACGCAAGAGATATTCGATAGAAAAAATCAGGATAGAAAAATATTCAAATAAATCAAAAAACAACGAATAAGATTGATAAATATCATTTACTGATTCCAATAATACGGCGCTGGCATTACTAATGATCAGTAAAATTAAAAAATAGTTGATGATCCGGCTAAATTTTGTTTCGTATTCTTCATTATGTAAATTGTTATAAACGAATTTCCTGAGTGAGTACCACGTGGTAAATACCATATTCGTGCAAATTGTGATTGAGAGTACTTTCTATTTTAATCTGTTAATTCAAGTTGAAAAAGATGGAATGCCGGATAAATGATAAAGTATTTATCAAACATCCATCTTCAGTACTTCACGCAAGGTTATTCAACAAACAGTAAGGCCAGACGCACCTGATCATAGCCCATCCGCGGACTGGTCAGCTCGACAATCGGGCGTAATTTGATACTGCCATCATCATTAAAATGATCGGAGTTTTGGCGTTTAGTCAGACGTTTATAAATCTTGCGCACTTGCTCAACCACCTCTTCCCCCGGATGAGCGATTGAAATATCCAGTCCTCGTTCCTTCTGCAAACGGCCCAAATGATTAATAATGGTTGCAGGCGTCAGACCACGTTCTGTCGCAATATCAGCAATTTCATAGCCTTCTTCAAACAGTTCACGGGTTTCATCCAGCGTGGCAGTGGCATAATTGGTTTTAGCGCCACTTTTGGTAATTTTCCTTTCATTACGCTGAATTTCAGTTTCATTCAAGGTTCCGCCGCAGTGACGAATAAAGGCCTTATGCTGAGTAGTCAAGTCGACATGAGAAAAATTAGCCTCGGCTTCATCAGACAGTTCCTGAAAACGGCGATCTGCTTTAATCGCCAAACTGTCAAGCTCTAAAGCCTGTTCATTAAAACCTTTCAGGCGTAATCCACTTAAGGTCTTTAAACGTGACAGCGCAACATAGCCCTGCCCTTTTTCAAAGGTATGGTTGAGGTCAATTTCAGCCGCCTCTAATGTCATGCCTTGAGATTTATGAATGGTAATGGCCCAGGCCAGACGTAAGGGAATCTGCTGGAAACTGGCAATGGTTTTACCCGCTTCATTATCGACCGACCAGGTTTCAGGCTCAACAAGCAAGGTGGTTCCATCGGTGAGTTTCACTTTAGGCAGAATGCCATATTCATCATCATCTTCAAAACCAATGACTTCCCCCAAACTGCCGTTGATATAACCCATATCAAAGTTATTTTTCACGAACATCACTTTGGCATGTTTTTTCAGGGTTAAAGCCTCGGGGGCTCTCACGGATGATTTTAAGGTTTCAATCAGTTTTTCATTTCCATCACACTGCGCATCGAACTGCCGTGGCTCCTGATCAATTTCATTCAGATGTTTAAAGTTAATACTGTCCACATCCATGTTATGGGTATACAGACGCGTATAAGTCTCGCCGATTTCTTGCTGACGTGTGCTATGCAGGGCGGCCAGATGCTCCTGCGTAATGGCCTGAGCACGAATCGCATTTAAAATATCATTCAGATAATCATTGCCCTGACGATGCTGCTCAGTCAGATAACACACCCGAAACTTGGCTTCGACCCAAGCTTCAGACATAAAACAGAATTTGTCCCGATTACGCTCATCATTTTTACCCACTGGCGGTAACTGGAAAAAGTCACCTGCTACAATTACCTGAATGCCGCCAAAAGCCTCATCGCTTTCCTTGAAATATTTCAGTACCTGATTGACCAAATTCAGCTGCTTGGCATGCAACATGGAGATTTCATCAATAATCAGGACTTGCGCATTTTCCAGATGTTCTTTTAGGTATTTACGCTCTTTCATGCGCTTTAAGTCTTCGTCAGACAAAAAGTCCTTAATCCCGATACCCGCCCAAGTGTGAATCGTCATTCCGTTCATGTGCGTCGCCGCGATACCGGTCGAGGCCGTAATTGCGACAGAGACCTTACGGGCTTTTAGATAATTGATATATTGATTGAGCGTATAGGTTTTGCCTGCCCCTGCAGAACCGGTTAAAAAGACATTTTCTCCTGCTTTTAATAACTTAAGCGCAGTTTCCTGTTTCATAAAAAGAGATACCCTAAAAGAACGGCTATAGCCTAACGATTTTTGGCGGAAAAGTTAAGCATCACGGCGGAAAAGGCCTAAATCCGGTCAGGCTTGCAGGTTGAGCCAGTCAATAAAATGCTGGGCAATATTGATGTATTCCAGTTCCGCTTTTTGATTGTTCGGATACTCCAGCTGGTCAAAAATTACATGCCCATCCTGTAACTGGCAACCCAAAATCAGCGGTAAATGAATATCGGGATGTGACATCCGAAAGGCCACATATTCTCCTTCAACGATCCGCTGTGCGTAACTTGCAGCCAGACAATTCCTGAATATTCGAGCTTCCTCAAGAATCCGGTCTAAACTTTTTAACTCCTCAAAGCGCCAATTAAAATACAGTAAAAACGGTGCCTGGGTACGTGCTGTCCAGCTCGCTAGGGCAAACTCCTTTTTAAGCTTGGCGACAATTTCTTGTTTCTGAATATGGTTATGCCACGCTACGGCTTGAGCGAACAGGCTGCTCCAAGTCAGATTTTTAGCCACATCAGCATGAGTAGAAAAATATTCCGGTAAATAATCACGCACATAACCATTAAAAACTGACTCACGCACATGCTGGTTCTGCAAATAAAAGCGCTTTCGAAACTCTACAAAAGGAATGCGGTTCCGCTGCAATACATGATAAAAATCGCGGTCCTGCTGTGTCTGCGGGCGAATATAGGCCAGCACATCTACTGGCAGATCCTGAGTGGCTTTATATAAATGTTGCATAAATGCCTGCATGACCCGGCTTAAATTGGTATACACCTTTTTAGTCATATGATCATTCAGTGCCATATCCCGTAATAAGCCTCTCCACTCATCCAGATACAAAATGGAGGGGCTAATGGCAATACGCTGATCTTCATAGGCTTGGCCAGTACCTTTCAGAGCAACCTTCTGATTCTGCTGATGCTGAAACCAGCCATATTGAATCGCATATTGATGCGCACTATGAATGAACAGACGCGCTGCCACATATTGAAAATATTGCAGGGTGGCCAGAATGATTTGTGGATGAATATGATGGCTATCAATAAAGCTTAAAGCGGTCGCGGCCACCCGTACACTGCTGTGCTGAATATTCATGCTCAGCCAATCCAGCACCTCGGCAGACTGTTTAAATAGCCAGTTAACCGTGCGCTTGCAATCAAATAGGGGGAAATTAGCCACCTTTTTTTGCCACAAATAACTGTCATTTTCCAGAAAATTGCGCTTGGATAACAAGTCATCCCGTTGCCAGATCTCGCGGTTCATTAGACGAACAAAGCCCAACAGATTACTTTGCTCTTCAGCATGACGATATAACAGTCGAATATCATCGATATGCTCATTCAGCTCATACAGGTTAAAACGGTTCTCAAAAGATAATGCCATAATCCGGAGAGTCGCCGGATGCAGGAACTCGGCTGCACTAAAACAAAACTCATCTAAACTATCCATCAAGGATTGAATCGACAGGAACTCATTCGACTGTAAGTAGTGTAAGGAAAAAACCTGCTGCAAGCGGTTCAAAATCTCGACAGGAATTTCTTGTCCATGCTGGACATAGGCATACAGCAACGGTTGATGATACAGCTCTGCCTGAATCATCAGAGAGTCCATAATTTCGGCTTGAACAGCTGATATCTGGCTCAAACATTCAGCAACCCGCTTCGGCCCCTCTACCCAGGCATAGACCTGATCTATAAGAATCTGGCGTAACGACTTGGCCTTGTCTCTTAAAAAAAGTGAATGCTGGGGTTTTAAATCACCGGTTAAAAAGTAAATATCTTGAAAAAAGAAATCTTCCAGTGCTTCGGCTTTGGCCTGTTTAAAATCAAAATGAGCCTCCGCCAAGACATGTGCCCGTTGCTGATCTAAATCCTTGGGCGTATAAAACTGGATATAAAACATTCCATTGAGCAGATCAATCCGGTGCTGCTCTTGATAAATCTTGAACAGGTTTTGCGCATTCAGCTGGCCAATCAGCGCCATCTGATCGAGATAAAGTTCGTTCAGATTGGGGAAAATACTGAGACTTTGTTGAGCAGACTGCTTTAAACGCCGTAGCAGGCTATCCTGTTCCATATATGAATCCCCATCATTTTATTTTTCTATTGAAGCATATTGAGTCATAGGCCTAGAAGCGATTGTCTTTAAAAACAGTTCTGCACGTGCAGGCTTAAAAAACCAATTATTATTTTTAAACTATTTCGACTTACTGTAAAGCAAAGTAAAAATTAAAAAAAGACCGCTAAATGATCTTGCAGACACCTGACAGTAATTGCTTAAACCTCAGAGATTTCGAGTTGTGAACGGTCACAAAAGCTGATCAATTCCTCCAAAGTCTGCCCATGTACAATAGATTACGGCCGCATAGGCTAAAAACAAAAAAGATAAGCGTTGGGAAAAGCATTATTTGAGTATAGCAGCACCTAACAATGGCCATAATCAGCGTACTGCTCATGGCCATTTGATGTTTCTTTTACCCCTTATTCATCATTATCGGAACCGCAATGAGGCTCTAGATATAATGAATTAGCGATGTGCATTGCAGTAGACCTGTAATAGCGCTTCTGGCTTAGGCAACATGCTTTTGTACCAGGATTGAGCCTACAGAATAGCCCGCACCAAATGAACACAGCACGCCATATTCACCATCTTCAACTTCATTTGCAGTACGGTGTAAAGCAATAATTACCCCTGCAGAAGAGGTGTTGGCGAATTCATTCAGAATGATCGGTACCAGACCCGGTTTGGCATTTTCTTTGCCCACCACCAGTTTCAAAATCAGTTCATTCATACTGGCATTGGCCTGGTGCAACCAGAAGCGTTTTACATCTGTAGGTACAATCTGGTTTTTTTCCAGCTGGGCGGTGATCATTTTCGCCACCAGTGGACACACTTCTTTAAAGACTTTACGGCCGTCCTGACGGAAACGCTTATCATCAATATCTGCATTTTCTGAGAGATTCAGGAAACCAAAGTTATTGCGGATATTGTTCGAGAACTGGGTAAAAAGCTGGGTATCCAGAATTTCAAAACCGGTTTTAGTCTCTGTATCTTCAATGATGGAAGCGGTGGCCACATCACCAAAAATAAAGTGACAGTCACGTGAACGGAAATCGGTATGTGCAGAAGTAATTTCCACATTTACCAATAACACACGACGTGCGCTGCCCGCTTTGATCGCATCATGCGCCTGCTTCAAACCAAAGGTCGCTGCTGAACAGGCGACGTTCATATCATAGGCATAGCCCTGAATTCCCAAAGCCGTCTGGATTTCAATCGCCACGGCCGGATAAGCACGTTGCAGGTTGGAACATGACAAAATTACGATATCAATATCTTCAGCAGTTACACCGGCATTTTCCATGGCCTGTTGAGCAGCAATAACGCCCCATTCAGCCTGAAGTGAGATTTCATCATCTGAACGTTCACGTAAATTTGGACGTAAACGTTTCGGATCTAGAATCCCGCTTTTCTCAACGACATAACGGCGCTGTACACCTGATGCTTTTTCAATAAATTCTGCGCTAGAACCACGACGCGCTTCCAGTTCGCCTGCTGCGATCTTGTCGGCATTTTCGTGATTATACAGTTCCACATAAGCATTTAAACTTTCAACTAACTCTTCATTGGTAATGACCTCTTCTGGATGGAACAAGCCAGTACCTGTAATGCGGATGCCCATGTAAAACTCCTTCTCAAAATGACCTATATCTTAACTGATTCCCAGACGTTCCCATACTTTTTGCAGGCGATTTGGAGAAATGGGTGTTTTCGTTTTCATGGGTTGTGAAAACAATGAGATCCTTAACTCCTCGACCATAAAATACAATTCTTTAAGGCGAGCGTCATTTTTAAACTTAAATAATTTTTCCATCCACGGATCAATTTGGTCAATGGCGGAATCATCCCTCTGTAGGTTATTGGGCAAGCGCTCTAAACGCAAGATCAAGGCTTTCAAATAGCGTGGAAATTCCAGCCATACGTCGGATGGTTTCTGGTAAACAAAGTCAGAAAGACTCATCAAATCAAGCTGGTCCTCAATATCATCGATATTTTTTCCAAATATAGAAGCGTCGAGCACCAGGAGTTTACGACGAATTTCCTGCCATTGAATATAAATATCCGTGATCTCTTTGAGCGCAGTTTGCCCATATATCAGGAAAGATTTTTTTACATCTTCCACTGTTTTTTGAAACTCTTGCACATTGACAGGCAGTTCTTTAACTGACATCTGCAGTGTGGCATAAACTAACATTTGCTCTAACTGGGCTTTGTCTCCCAGAGGCGAATACGCCAGCGCCAACGGTTTGGAAATCTGCTTTTTCAGCTGGCGAACCAGATCACCCAGCTGCATATGCACCAACCGGATAATTCCTTCCCGATGCTGTTTGACGGCCTCAGCCTGATCATTAAAGGTCTGAATGACCACACCAGATTTATCTTTCTGTTCCAGCGTAGCAAATTTTTTGCTCGGCACCAGTGCCTGATATTGCTTCACCATCACGCCTGTGACTTTTTGCGAGGCTTCAAAAACAAAGTTTTCCGGGAAGGTTTTAAATTCACCTTTCAGCTGTTTGACCGGACTATGGGTTTCTGTACGGCAGCGTGCTTTTAACTCTGTCAGATCACGGCCCTGTTCAATCACACGGCCTTTTTCATCTACCACCTTAATGAGTGGCAGCAGATATTGCTCGACCCGCTCAAAGCTAAAATCTTTTTCGCTGATCTGCTCGCCCCGTAACTGGAAAGCCAGAAAACTGAAAATATGTTCCTGCAAATGTACCGCATCAATCCGGGCGGCCAGCTTTTGCGCTGTATCTGGAATTGGCACCAGAGCACGGCGTTTATCTTTAGGCAGGCTTTTTAATAGCGCTTCAATCAGCTCCAGACGCCAACCCGGAATACCCCATGACCAGACATTTTCATCGACTTGCGGCAATGCCTGTAATGGAATCTTCACCGTCGCCCCATCTTCATCATGACTTGGATCAAAACGGTAGCTGGTGGCCAGACGTAATTCACCATTACGCAAATAGTCAGGGAACTGCTGTGTCGTCGGACGGTCATTTAGCCACAAGGCATCATCATCAACAAACAGATAACGCGGCTCATGTGGCTCGACCGTCGCACGCCAGTCTTCAAAACTGCGGCGACTGGCCACTTCCGGCGGTACTTTCGAGGCATAAAACTGGTAAATCGTTTCTTCATCGACCACCAGATCGCGGCGGCGCAACTTGTCTTCAACTCGCTCCACTTCTTCCAGTTTGAGCAGATTATGCTTCAGGAACGGCGGATTGATGCCCAGATGACCCGTGGTTAAAGCATCGCGCAGGAAAATCTCGTGCGCTGCGGCCTGATCGACTTTTTCATAATTCACCGGACGTTTTGGCTCAATAATCAGGCCAAATAAAGAAATCTGGTCATAGGCATTGACCACGCCGGCTTTTTTCGACCAGTGCGGCTCAAAATAATGATGCTTGAGCAAGTCACGCGCGGCCAGCAAAATCCATTCTGGTTCAATCTTCGCCAAGGTACGCAAATACACCTGTGAAGTTTCGACCATTTCAAAGGCCATGACCCAAGGCGTATTGGTTTTATGTAAGGTCGAAGCCGGGAAAATACGTGCCTTTTGCTGACGCACCGCCATAAATACATTGCGTTCATCGGTCTTATTGGCAATGAAAGAGAGTAAACCAGTTAATAGCGCGCGATGCAGATTCTCATAACTGGTCTTCTTTTCATTAAAAGACAGCTTTAAACCTTTGGCCAGATCCACCAGCTGTTCATGGGTTTTCTTCCACTCCCGCAGACGTAACCAGCTAAGGAAATGATTGCGCGCAAAACTACGGCGTTTATTTTCACTCATGCTTTCGCGGTTATTGTGCAGGGCTTCCCAGAGTTTTAAATAAAACAGAAAGTCGGAATCTGCTTCACGGAATAATGCATGTTTCTGATCGGCCTGCATCTGCTTGTCTGCGGGGCGCTCACGCGGATCTTGTACAGCCAAAGCTGCAACAATAACCAGCACTTCATTCAGCGCACCAAAATGCGCACCACCGAGAATCATCCGTGCCAGCCGCGGGTCAATCGGCATTTTTGCCATCTGCTGACCGATTTTGGTTAATCCACCCTGTGTTCCCCCTTTTTTTAAAGCGGAAGAAGTCGCCGATGGCTTTTCTTCAGTCACTTTAGAAGAACCTTTCTCAGTCATCGCTCCTAATTCAACCAGCAGCTTACGGCCATCATTAACCAGACGATGATCAGGCGGCTCGATAAAATCGAAATTTTCCAGGGAGCCCAGGCCCAGACTCTGCATCTGCAAAATCACCGAGGCCAGGTTGGTCCGCTTAATTTCCGGTTCGGTAAACTCAGGGCGGCTTAAAAAGTCTTCTTCGCTATATAGACGGATACAGACACCTGGCGCAATACGGCCACAACGCCCCTTACGCTGATTGGCAGCCGCCTGGGAAACAGCTTCAATCGGTAAACGCTGCACCCGTGAACGATAGTTATAACGTGAAATACGAGCAAAACCGCTATCAATTACATAACGGATATTCGGAACGGTCAGTGCCGTCTCTGCCACGTTGGTTGCAATGATAATCCGTCGTCCCCCACCGGAAGGATTGAAGATTTTTTGCTGGTCAGCCAACGCCAGTCGGGCATATAAAGGGAGAACTTCGGTATGCCTTGGACCATGTTTCTGCAAAGTCTCCTGCAGCTCACGAATTTCCTGTTCAGTACTGGCAAAAATCAGGATATCGGCATGTTCAGGATGACCTTTTTCCTGCGCATCTTCAAAACACTCTTCAACGGCCCGAACCACAGCACGCGGCAGGTTTTCCTCAAAGTCATCAAACTCATCATCATCACTGCCGCCAATGCTCATTTCTGAAATCGGACGATAGCGGACTTCGACCGGATAGCTGCGCCCTTCCACTTCATAAACTGGTGCACCATTAAAGTAATCACTAAAACGGTTTACATCCAGCGTTGCAGAAGTGATGATAACTTTTAAATCTTTACGACGTGGCAACAGCTGCTTGAGATAGCCCATGATAAAGTCGATATTCAGCGAGCGCTCATGGGCTTCATCAATAATGATAGTGTCATATTTGGTCAGGAAACGGTCGTGGGCCAGCTCTGCCAGTAAAATACCGTCAGTCATCAAACGAACTATAGAGTCTTGTGAACCCTGCTGGTTAAAACGGACTTTAAAGGAAATAGATTCTCCCAGCTTTTCCCCAACCTCTTCGGCAATACGTTGCGAAACACTGCGTGCTGCCAGACGCCGTGGCTGGGTATGACCAATCAGACCCGTCAGCCCCCGACCCGCCAGCATCGCAATCTGAGGTAACTGCGTGGTCTTACCTGAACCGGTTTCACCCGCTACAATAATCACCTGATGCTGCTGGATGGCTTCAATCAGCTTGTCGGCATACTGGCTGACAGGCAGATCCTGATTGAGGTTAATCTCAGGAATGCGCTCAATACGCTGCATGACTTTGGCATGCGATTTTTCAAATAATTCTTCGTATTGTTTTAGATTTGCATCTTTACCTTTTTGGAGTCGATTTAAACGATGGCGGTCGCGCGCCATAACGAGCTGATCTACATTTAAAGGACTCTGCACTGAGAAAACACCTAATATAAAAAGACAATAAACTGCTATTTTACGCTGTATTGCCAGTCAGCGGAAGCTTGGGATTTTTGAATATTTTTATAATTTCCTCAACTAGACCCTTGAATTTTAGGGCCTCAACCTTCATCTTCTTAGGCAGGCTGAAGAACTGCTCTTTTGTCATTCAGTTATCATCTTTAGGTGATTGAATAGATCAAAAAGTCAGATTTGGTGGAATTGTAAACTTTATATTAGTTAATTCGGTTTTTCCGATCTTAATAATGTAAAAATACTGTTTCAGCAATAACAAAAAATCCGTTATCCTTTTGGAAATTAAATACAAACCTCAATCATGGAGACAATGATGAGCTTAATTAATACTGAAGTTAAACCATTTAAAGCAACTGCATTCCAAAATGGTCAATTTATCGAAGTAACTGAAGCTGACCTGAAAGGAAAATGGTCTGTTGTATTCTTCTATCCAGCTGACTTCACTTTTGTTTGCCCAACTGAACTAGGTGACCTTGCTGATAACTATGCTGAATTCCAGAAGTTAGGCGTTGAAATTTATTCAGTTTCTACTGACACTCACTTCACGCACAAAGCTTGGCATGATTCTTCAGAAGAAATCAAAAAAATCCAATACGTCATGGTTGGTGATGCGAACTGGACTCTTGCTAAAAACTTCGACGTATTAATCGAAGCTGACGGTCTTGCTGACCGTGGTACTTTCGTGATTGATCCAGAAGGTAAAATCCAGATCGTTGAAATCAATGCGGGTGGTATCGGTCGTGATGCTCAAGAACTTCTTCGTAAAGTTAAAGCAGCTCAATATGTACACGCTCACCCAGGCGAAGTTTGCCCAGCTAAATGGAAAGAAGGCGATGCAACTCTTGCTCCTTCAATCGACCTAGTTGGTAAAATCTAATTTGTATTAGATTAAACTGATTAAAAAAACCACGCTTTTTGCGTGGTTTTTTTATTTAAAAATAAAAATTTTACTTTATCCGGTTAGCCATGATGTGAAAGTGCCAAGCCATAATTGAGAACCTCTTTAAACTTACTGCATATGAAAATTTTTAAATCATCGTTCAAAGGCTCGAAACATCAACTTTTCAAATATCCAGCTGCTTATATTCCTTCCTCCCTGCCAGAGCAATAAACAGGAATAGCACTAGCGCAGATAATGGCAACTATTGAATTGAACGGTTGGGAAATAATAAAAGCATCGGGAAAATCGCAATCATAAAACCCATGAATGCCGCGATCAGTTTTTTATTTATATTTTCTTCTCATTAAACTCTAAAAGTATTAAAAATATGAGGGTTTCTACACATTGATTCAGTAGCGTCGATGTGAGATCAAAATCCTTCAGACAAGAAAAACCCCAGCATCCTGCTGGGGTTTTTCATATTGGTTGTTCGGTATAACTCCTGTCTTACCTTACTCTTTTTATGCCTATCTCTTGTTATTCTCTGGAATATCCTATTCCTGATAGCTCATCATAGAAAAACTTTAGTCTTCCAGATAGCCGTCAAAGGCCAAGTTTGATGTGAGTCAAAACCTACAAAACAGTCCCAATTCATCGACTAGTAATAAGAAATTCAGATCTAAGAATCTGAATCACCAGATAAAAAACCAAGATTAAGTGTTTTTAGGCGTTTTAATGATTGAATATTAGAAATCAGTTTAAAAATAGATGAATTGTTAAAGTATCTATTTTTAATGCTTTATAGCTTAAGCCTTCCCTTCCCACCCCAAAAAATAGATAAATAATCATCTTTTCATTATATTCAATGAAAGCCCCCCTGCTCTTTGTGAAGCGTAGTTATAGTGATAATAAAGAACGATCGAGTAAAAAAAGAGAATTAAGCTTATGACATACTCAAATGAAAAAATAGTAAAAGCCCTCTTGCTTGCTCCGGTACCCTTACTTTTCTTCACTGCATTGTTTTTTATCATGATGAATCGTGAATATGACTTATATTCTATTTTCGTTGTTTTTATAGGGCATGGTCTGGTTTATTTAGCCTATTGCATTTTAACAGTTCCTTTCAGCTTTTTACTCTCTGCTACTTTAAATCGCTATAATCTGCTTAATTTACTCACCATCTGTATTAGCACTCTCTTCATTGCCACGCCATTTTTTATTCTTTTTTCCTGGACTCATACAGGCCAAATTCCTGAGCAATGGTGGAAAATGTATAGCAATATTTCCACTATTTTAATGGCTCTATTTCCCGGCATCTGTTATTGGGTATTTCTTATTGGCCTAAAAGATAAAAAAGTACAGCGTATTAAGCACACGGCTTAATCAAACCCCTTCCAATTAGGCTTTTTTATGATTTATCAGCTTGCACCCTTTTGCTGGTAATGCTCAATTATTCAAAAAAGTAAAACCTGGCCAAAGCGCCAAAGAAAAACTCATCTCACATAGCCACGTCTTGCTAAATTTTGTAGAATAGGGCTTTTCCTGCCATGGTGCGTTTTATGACTGCTTGGACTGCTCACGTTACTGTCGCGACTGTCGTTGAAAAAGATGGAAAATTTCTGTTTGTCGAAGAACATACAGAAGCGGTTAGCCATACTGTATTCAATCAGCCTGCCGGTCATGTGGAAGCAGGTGAAACCATTGTCGAAGCAGCTATTCGTGAAACTCAGGAAGAAACCGGCTATCAGGTTCAGATCACCGATCTGATCGGTATCTATACTTATACTCCGCCCATGTTTCCAGATCGGACCTACTACCGTTTCTGCTTGAAGGCCGAAACGATAAGTTATGATGAACAGGCTGAACTCGATACCGGTATTGTGCGTGCAGTCTGGATGACGCCAGATGAACTGATTGAAACAGCCCGTGCCCGTAGCCCCTTAGTACTAAAAGCGGTGCAAGATGCTCAGGCAGGAAAACGCTATCCTTTATCGCTCATTTACGAGCACCAGAATTCTCCCTTAATTTCAAATTTGGATGCCTAATCCCATGCAACAACGTGTCATCGT
Organism: Acinetobacter sp. RF14B; assembly: GCF_006864105.1. NCBI lineage: Bacteria > Pseudomonadati > Pseudomonadota > Gammaproteobacteria > Moraxellales > Moraxellaceae > Acinetobacter > Acinetobacter sp. RF14B. The sequence continues at coordinate 25,005 of NZ_SMTB01000015.1, forward strand.
CGGTATGTCTGGTGGTGTAGACTCTTCTGTTTCTGCCGCATTACTTCTTCAACAAGGTTATCAGGTTGAAGGTCTTTTCATGAAAAACTGGGAAGAAGATGACGGCACGGAATATTGTACAGCCATGGAAGATCTGGCAGATGCACAAGCCGTTTGTGACAAGATCGGCATCAAGCTGCACACTGCCAACTTCGCCATGGAATACTGGGACCGCGTATTTGAACATTTTCTGGCGGAATATGCAGCTGGTCGTACCCCTAATCCGGATATTCTGTGCAATAAAGAAATTAAATTCCGTGCCTTTTTAGATCATGCGGTGAATTTAGGCGCAGACTTTATTGCAACCGGCCATTATTGCCGCCGTGGTGAAACCATGACCAATTCTAAAGGTGATCAGTATGCGCCTTTACTACGCGGTGTAGATAACAACAAAGACCAGACTTATTTCCTGCATGCTGTGCATGGGCGTGAAATCAACAAGACCTTATTCCCGGTAGGTGAAATTGAAAAGCCGGAAGTCCGTAAAATTGCGGAAGAACTGGGTCTTGTAACAGCCAAGAAAAAAGATTCAACCGGCATCTGCTTTATTGGTGAGCGTCGTTTTAATGACTTCTTGAAGCAGTATTTACCAGCTCAACCTGGAAAAATCGTCCTTGAGGATGGCAAAGAGGTTGGTGATCACCACGGCTTAATGTACTATACGCTCGGTCAACGCGGCGGGATCGGTATTGGCGGTATGAAGGGTGCAGAAGAAGGTGCCTGGTTTGTACTGCATAAAGATATTGAAAACAACCGTCTGGTGATTGGTCAGGGTCATGAACATCCACTCATGCACAGCACCATGCTGTGGAGTGAAGCCATTGAATGGGTTGCAGGTGAACAGGACATTCCTGAATCGGGTTTCCGCTGTACGGCAAAAACCCGCTACCGTCAGCCTGACCAAGCCTGTACTATTTATAAAGACCCGAATACACCAAATGGTGTACGCGTTGAATTTGATGAATCACAGCGTGCAGTGACACCAGGTCAAAGTGTTGTGTTTTATTCAGGTGAAGTATGTTTAGGGGGCGGCGTGATTCACCACACCAATGCTCCTAAACCGGATTTTATTGCATAAGGATGGTCTCGGCATGGCAGAGTTACCGTTTCAACAGCCTCAGACTCTGAATATTCGCCAAAATCGTGTGTTGGCGTTGGCGGCAGTTTTTCAGGCCACCCAGCTGACGCATATGACAGCGATGACGGGCCAGCAGAGTATTGGTGAAAGCGGTAACTTTTATTTTGAACAGTTGATTAAAGCCAGTTTAAATATTCGTCCCAGTGGTCAATCCAATACCCAAACCCTGGACTTCTTTAATCAGCTGGCCGATATTTCCCTCGGCTTAAAGGCTTTAGAAAGTAGTATTACCCAGCCCTTTAATACCTCGCCGAAATCCAGATTACCTAAACTTTCCAATACCAAACTTCCGATGTCCTATGCCATGGCGCTATTACAATTAGAAAAAAAAGTGTATAGCAATCCCAAGTTTGTTGAAATTATTGAACAATCTCAACAGAAAATTTTAAGACAGCTCTCTTTCTTTGATAATAATTATATGCATCCCAGCATTATTGCCAATCTTGCCCAAACCTATGTAGAGACTGCCGGACAGATTAATCCGCGCATCATGGTACGAGGCAATGCTCAGGCTTTCAAAGATTCAGGCCATACCAACCGTATTCGTGCATCCCTGTTTACCGGCTTGCAAATGGCGCATTTGTGGCGCCAGCTCGGCGGCAGCTCATGGGGCATGGTCTTTGGTAAACGCAAGTTACTTCAAGATATTCAAAATCTGGCACGTCTTCAGTTTCAGGTGACTTAACCGAGCTGATGCGCTTTTCATTTTTCGTTTAATTCCAAGATCTAAGGAATCAATATGAACGCTTTAACTGCACTTTCTCCACTAGATGGACGCTATGCGAGCAAATGTGATGCTCTCCGTCCTTTTCTTTCTGAGTTTGGTTTAATCCATGCTCGTGTAACTGTTGAAGTGCGTTGGTTACAAGCGCTTGCAAACCATCCTGAAATTACTGAAGTTCCAGCTTTTTCAGCTGAAACAAATGCTGCACTGGATGCTATTGTTAGCAACTTCTCTGAAGAGAATGCCAACCGTATTAAAGAAATTGAACGTACCACCAACCATGACGTAAAAGCGGTTGAGTACTTTTTAAAAGAACAGATTGCCCATATTGATGAACTGAAAAATGCTGGTGAGTTCATTCACTTTGCCTGTACTTCTGAAGACATTAATAACCTGTCTCATGCGCTCATGCTGAAAAATGGTCGTGAAGTGCTGGTCAATGCCATGCAGCAAATCATTGATTCAATTGTTGCTTTGGCAGAACAGCATGCCGAACAACCAATGTTGTCACGTACTCATGGTCAAACTGCAAGCCCAACTACGCTGGGTAAAGAAATGGCGAACGTGGCTTACCGCCTTGCACGTCAAATCAAACAGTTCCAAAATGTTGAATTGCTAGGTAAAATTAACGGTGCAGTGGGTAACTACAATGCTCACCTTTCAGCTTATCCAGACATCAACTGGCCTGCTCACTCACAAGCATTTGTTGAATCTTTAGGTTTAACCTTCAATCCGTACACCACGCAAATTGAGCCACATGATTACATGGCCGAGCTTTTTGATGCGCTACGTCGTTTCAATACGATCCTGATCGACTTTAACCGTGACGTTTGGGGCTATATCTCTCTCGGCTTCTTCAAACAGCGTTTAAAAGAAGGTGAAGTAGGTTCTTCAACCATGCCGCACAAAGTTAACCCAATCGACTTTGAAAACTCTGAAGGTAATCTGGGTATTGCAAACGCTGTTCTTGCTCACCTGGGTGAAAAACTTCCGATTTCTCGCTGGCAACGTGATTTAACTGACTCAACTGTACTGCGTAACATGGGTGTGGGTTTTGCACAAAGCTTAATTGCTTTTGAAGCTTGCTCTAAAGGAATTGGTAAACTTGAATTGAATGCTGACCGTATTCTTGAAGACTTAGACAATGCTCAAGAAGTTCTGGCTGAACCGATTCAAACTGTAATGCGTCGTTACAATGTTGAAAAACCATACGAAAAATTAAAAGCTCTTACTCGTGGTCAAGCCATGACTCGCGACATGATGGTGGATTTTGTAAATGGTAACGAATTAGAAGCTGTACCTGCTGCTGACCGTGCCCGTTTAGCTGAAATGACGCCAGCAACTTATACGGGTAATGCAGCAGCTCAAGCAAAACAAGTAAAAGAACTGATTTCTAAAATCTAAACTAAGTTAGATTAAAAAAACGAAGCCTCGGCTTCGTTTTTTTATTATAATTCCATCAATAGATCACTGAAAATAATAAGATGATTGAATATCAACTTAGCTTAAAACACTGGCTGAGCTTAGGTTTCTTCGCCATTGCGCTTGTGCTTGCGAGTATTCAACCGCTCGAATTATTTGCTTATATGCTCCATCAGGCCGGTACAGTTTTGATGCTGATTGTCCTGCTGGTGAGCCTCAAGAAAATTGGACTCAGTTTCTCCTGTTTTATTTTTTATCTGCTTTTTTTATTGATTCATATGATCGGGGCGCACTATCTTTATTCTTTTGTTCCCTATAATGACTGGATTCAACAGCTATTGCATTTGGATTTAAATCAATTCATGGGCTGGTCACGTAATATGTATGACCGTCTGGTTCATATTGCCTACGGTCTATTGCTCTACCCTTTTTTCTATCGCCTGTTTCAGGTCTGGCTTCCTACACTGAAACCCAAGGTGATTTTTCTGCTGGTAATTCAATTTGTTATTGCTAGCAGTCTATTGTATGAATGGCTGGAATGGTGGATTGCCGTCAGTTTATCTCCTGAAGAAGCGGAAAATTATAATGGGCAACAGGGTGATATCTGGGATGCGCACAAAGATATGTTACTGGCAACCATTGGCGCCATCATTACTGGCCTAATTCAACTATTACACGGCAATAAAAAAGCACTCGATTGAATGCTTTTAATTCTCAATAATTTATTTAGCGGTGTGATTCATAGAGATCGTTTCTCTTTAGACAAAAGCCAAGCTTGGATGTTGCAACTCGTCTAGATCTATCCTCACGTGGGTTAAATCAGCCATCTGCACAGATTGCGAAACTGCCATCGGCTCAGTTGATTTCCCTGCTAATGCTCCCTCTGCTGCGGAGTCATCCATCCCCCCTTTATCTAAATTCAGTGACTCTAAATCAATTTCGGTGTGATTAAACGAAATCACATCATCGCGACTTAGCAGTGAATGAATATCGAACTCTTGCTCTTCAACAGCATTTATCTCGGTTTGGGCAGAATCGTTCAGTAGTAACTCTAAAGCCACAAGCTGTGAAGCTGCACTGGTCAGCTCCTCATTAACATTTGTAGTATCCGCCAATAGCGTTTCCGGGTCTGCAGCTTCTATAGTAAATTCAAATGCAGCACTTTTATCGCTGATGTTTCCTGCAAGATCGGTTTGACTGAATGAATAGCTATATTTTCCAGGGTCCAAGTCAAGCTCAGGCGTATAGGTCCATTTACGGTCCGCCCCCACTTCAACAGTGGCAATCGCTACGCCATTTTGATAAATGGTAATCGTTGCATATTTCTCACCCGTTCCTTCAAAAACAGGAGTACCATCTTGAGTGCTGCCACCGGATTTAATGGAAACTTCACTCTCACCCGTATCATCATATACTTTAGATAAAAATGGTGCAGAGGGTGCTTCAGTATCTTTGCTGCCTCTTATATCGATCGGATCAGATTGATTACCCGCTGCATCGATAGCATATACTTTGGCAAGCTCGCCATCTGTCAATGCAGGTGAGAGTTTAATTGTATAGTTTCCATCTTCATCCACTGTACCAAAGCCCAACAAACTATTACCTTTTCGAATTTCAATTCTTGAACCCGGTTCTGCTTGACCGGTTATTTCAGTGCCTTGATCATTTAACGTTACACTAGGTGCATCGGGTGCAATATTATCTTGACCTGCAGTAATATCCATCGGTTTGGAGGTATTGCCCGCTGCATCTTTAACCGTAATACTGGCTGTTTTTCCTTCTGCCAATGCCGGGTTTAATATGATTTCAAAATCGCCCTGATCATTGGCTTGGCCCCTGCCAATCAGGTTGCCATTGCTATCTTTAATTTCAATTGTTGAATTTGCTTCTGCCTGCCCTTTAAGCGAGCTGCCATCTTCTTTGACTTCAAATTTAGGCTGATCAGGTGCTAATGTATCTTGGCCAATTTCAACACTACTCTCTTCTGAACGATTTCCTGCTTCATCTTCAACAACCACTTTTGCAGTTTCTCCGGGCTTGAGTGCAGGCTTGACAGACAGGCTAAAACTCCCGTCTGGCGCAACAGTCACTGGTCCAAGTTCTCCATCTGCTGTATATAAATAGACCTTTGTACCTGCTTCTGCATAACCGAATACCATACTCCCATCATCATTCACTTGAGCATTGGCTGCATCAGGCGCAATGGTATCTTTGTTTCCTGTCACCACTTGTTTTTGTGATTCATTCCCGGCCGAATCTTTTGCAAATACCTCAACCTTTTCACCATCTGTAATCGGGCGATCTAGAGTGATTTCATAATTACCATCACTATCTGCCTGTGCTTGACCCAGAATTTCCCCCTTGGCATCTTTCACGTAAACGGTTGAACCAGCTTCCGCCTGTCCTGTAATGACTTTTCCGTCCTCATCTAACTTAGCTGTTGGTTTAATGGGCGGAATTCGGTCGATATTTTTATCTTTGCTATCCCCATCATCTTTAAATGCCACCAAATATGCTGCTTCAGCTGCAAGAACGGCCAGACCTGCCTTTAATAGCGAAGGAGAGTCATCTTCCTCTGGAGGAGTGGTTGGATTGGCAGTAGCGGTTTGCATTTGCGTATTGCTATCAGGCGCTACTGTTTCTGAGCGGACATTTTGCAGCTTTTCATTGACAGGCGTGTAATCAATAAATTCACCATGAATATCAAACTCGGCCTGTTCATATTCGCTGAGTGTCCCATTAAATAATAAAATATTATTTTCACCAATATCATCTATAAAGAAGTTTTCAATGACAATGACCTGACCATTTTTCAAGGTAATAATACAATTATTTTCAGCACGTGTGAGTGAGGCAATATCCTCTTTATGCATGGCAACTTTTACATAGGAGGGCTGTATTAAATTGACCTTTGCAGTCTGTGAGTTATGTAATACAGTGTGGCTAGATTTTGCAATCACAATGATTCTAGTCATTTTTCCCTCGGTATTTTAAGGCTTTTTTAAGTTTTCTGAATAATAAACAAGTATTCAGACAGCACCGATTAAAATAGCAAAATTACCATTAAGGAACAATTAAAACTGTGATTAATCTATTATTTCATAGGCAGCTTATTCAATATAAATCCAAGACATAAAAAAGGTCAGTAATGACTGACCTTTTTTATGAACCTAAGCTGAGTAATATTAAAATTTCGGATCACGCATTTGTACTACATTAGAATTTGCCTTAAGCAAAGCTTCCATTACCTTGTGCATGACAACAGGAACCAAGCCATCTGCCATTTGTGCAGCTTGCAAACCGAGCTTTTCCCCCAAAGTCGGTTTACGACGCGTCTCAATCACATAGATATCATGTTGTGCCAATAAACCCAGCAAGTATTCATCTGAAGTTTGCAGTTTATTAACCAGATTCAGATCCAGCGCATCTTTTCCATACCAGTGCTCACCAGTCGCCACTTTCTCAACATTCAGTTGAGGACGGTACTTTTCAACAAAGTGTTTAAATAATTCGTGAGTTTGCTGTAACTCTTCTTCAAATTTGGCTTTACCTTCAGCGGTATTTTCACCAAACATGGTTACGGTGCGCTTGTACTGACCTGCAGTATACAATTCAAAGTCAATTTTATTGTCTTTGAGCAAACGGTTGAAATTCGGTACCTGAGCCACTACACCGATTGAGCCTACAATGGCAAACGGCGCCGATAAGATTTCATTGGCGATACAGGCCATCATATAACCGCCACTGGCTGCGACTTTATCGACACACACCGTCAGATTAAAACCGGCATCCCGTAAACGCACCAATTGCGCAGCAGCCAACCCATAACCATGTACCATACCACCCGGACTTTCCAGACGTACCACCACACGATCACACCCAGCTTTTGCAGTGGCCAAAATCAGGGTAATTTCTTCACGTAAACTTTCTACTGCTGAAGCCGCAGTATCCCCTTTAAAGTCGAGTACATAAATTTTTTGATTGTTTTTTTTACGTATACGGGCTTCTTTTGACAATTGTTGAGTTAATTGCAAAAGCTCCAGTTTAGAAGCCGTGGTTTGCGCGATTTTTTTGCGTTGTTCATTAATTCGCGCGTTTAAATGGCTAATACGAATTTCTGCAGGCAATTTCGGCGTATGAAATAACATAAAAAATATATTCTCAATTTAATTCGGTTTATAAATATTAGATTAGGTCAATTGCAACTTTTTTCAATACTTTTTCTATCTTAAAGATGGTTCTTTTTGAATGAACCGTAAATATCGTTTAGAAATCTGCCGAACAGCCATTAAACGCACAGCAAACCAAATTTGTCCATAATAGCAAATACCAATAATCAGCGCGTTAATCGGCCACCAAGCAAGCAGTAAAAAACTCCCCCTACGTGCCTGATCCGCAGGTGTTACCATCGAATAGAAACATACAAAACCTACGCAGAAACACAGTACGCAGATATATTCACCGACTGCACTGTGCAAGAGCGGTAACTTATTTTTTTCTTGCGCTTTTAAATAACGATATAACTTTAATTTAGCATTGGCATCAACATAGTCTCTCCAAGCCCGCCGAAAATGTGGAACATCTTCTTTCTTTCGCACCCCAAAGTAAACAATCAGCGGTATCACACCCGACAAAAGCACAAATTGATCATACAACCAACGATGATAATTACTCATATTGGGGCTTTGCGAGGTTGGAAAGAGTCCATCATGCGTAAAAAGCGTCGCCAATAAAATACTCAACAAAACCAAAAGTGCTGCTATCACCTCTGCACTATGTTGAAATCCAAACAAGGCATCGATCATTTTTCTTGTGGCTTGATGTGCAGGTTTAGCCTGTTGTTGTTCTTCAGCTGAAGGTAATGCCATTTTCGATTTCACTAACACATGATGAGCAATTTATATCGGCACTATAACAAAAAACAGAGCACAACGGCTCTGCTTTTCAATAGTTGAGATAAGCAAAGATTAACCAAAACGCCCGGTAATATACGCTTCAGTCAACTGATGATCCGGCTGGGTAAAGACTTTCTCAGTCGAATTGACTTCAATCAGATCACCTAAGTGGAAGTAAGCTGTACGGTCAGATACACGCGCGGCCTGTTGCATTGAATGCGTCACAATCGCAATCGTATACTGGGTAGAGAGCTCGGAAATCAGCTCTTCGACTTTGGCCGTTGCAATCGGATCCAGCGCTGAACATGGCTCATCCATTAAAATCACTTCGGGTGACACTGCAATAGTACGTGCAATACATAAACGCTGTTGCTGACCACCAGATAGACCCGTACCCGGCTGATTCAGACGGTCTTTGACTTCATTCCACAAGCCTGCTTTATGCAAACTGTTTTCTACAATTTCTTCCAGATCATATTTATCACGCGCCAGACCATGTAATTTAGGTCCATAAGCGACGTTATCAAAAATGGATTTTGGAAACGGGTTTGGCTTCTGGAATACCATCCCTACTTGTGCACGCAGCAGTACAACATCCAGATTCGGATCGTAAATATCCTGATTATCCAGCATGACCTTGCCCGTAACCCGACAGCTATCAATCGTGTCATTCATACGGTTCAAGGTACGCAGAAATGTAGATTTACCACAGCCCGATGGACCAATAAAAGCAATGACCTCATTTTCATAAATGTTTAGATCAATGCCTTTAATGGCTTCGGCTTCACCATAGTACACATGTACATCCGAAGTGCTGAGTTTGACATTACTGTTCTTGGCTTGCTGTTTATTTTCCGCATGAGTATCGAACTGCGAAATAAAAGAAGTCGTTGGCTTTTGTGTACTAGAATCTGCGGTAAATTGCGTATGTTGTGGATTCACAGACGGATCCTTTTCTAAGGTATTCAAGGTTTCATTCATTACAATATTCATTATTTTGTCCCTTCTTACCAACGGACTTCAAATTTTTTACGTAACCAGATGGCCAGACTGTTCAGGCTGATCATCATGGCCAGAAGGACAATAATGGCTGCTGCGGTACGACCTTCAAAGAAGTTACGCAGTTCATTACCCTGCCATAAAAAGATTTGTACAGGTAAGGCAGTTGATTGCTCAAATGGTGTCGCTGGCACACTGGCGACGAAGGCACTCATCCCGATCAATAAGAGTGGTGCGGTTTCACCCAGCGCCTGTGCAACCCCAATAATGGCACCGGTCAGAATACCAGGCAGAGCCAGTGGCAATACATGATGGAATACAGTCTGGATACGTGAAGCACCTAAGCCCAACGCAGCCTGACGGATCGAAGGCGGGACTGCTTTTAAAGAGGCACGTGTGGTAATAATCACCGTAGGCAAGGTCATCAGACTTAATACCAGCCCCCCCACTAAAGGTGCGGACAGTGGCAAGTGCATCCAGCCGATAAAGATGGCCGCACCCAGTAAACCGAACACAATCGAAGGAACTGCCGCCAAGTTGTTAATATTGACTTCAACCACATCGGTAATCCAGTTCTTTGGCGCAAACTCTTCCAGATAAATCGCCGAAGCCACACCAATTGGAATCGAGATAAAGATCACGATCAGCATCATGAACAGGGAACCCATGAATGCCCCGGCCAGACCAGAGGTTGCAGGTGAACTGCGTGAATCCGGACTGACAAAGATATTGGTATTGAAGCTGTTTTCGATAACACCCGAAGCTTTCATAGCATCAGCCAGTTGACGGACTTCTGGACTGAGTTGCTGCTGTTCTGCCGGAAGATCACGATCAATATTACCCGCCAACCAGACATCGACATTGGCATCTGCCAGAATTTTTACATTTTCAGTTTGTCCAACCAGACCTGGATTCATCAGCACCATGTCACGCAGACGATAAGCTTCTGAACTGGTATATAAAGAGCCGAGTTCATTCTGCTGGCCGTCCAGCTTGCTATCTTTGGCAATCATGCCATTTACAATCAGGGCATCCCAGTCGACCATGCCCACCTGCATCTGCCAGTCAATCAGACGCTCTTCATATTGCGCCGGAGTTTCATTGGCAAGCTGTTTAGGTTTAGGGCCAATATTAACAATCGTCGGATCAAAATAAATCGGCAGATTCATGCTGCTTTGCCAGAAAGCCGGCAAACCTTTGCTCAAGATACTTCCGAACAGCAATACTACGAAGAACAAGCCAGCCAATACTGCTGACAAGCCTAACAGGCGAAATGCTTTTTCTTTACGATGACGACCTGCCAAAGAGTTCTGAATGGTCTTCTTACGCTTTTCACGTAGCTCGGCAGCCACAGATGGATCAATACGCTGATCTAAAGGTGTTGTATTTGAAGTACTCATTAGTCGTATTGCTCACGATATTTACGCACGATATACAGTGCAATAATGTTCAAACCTAAGGTGATCACAAATAATGTCAAACCCAGTGCAAAGGCTACCAGCGCCTGCGGACTTGCGAAGTCAGTATCACCGGTTAACTGGTTGACGATGGTAATAGTGACTGTAGAGACTGCTTCTAATGGATTGGCATGTAACTGCGGGCTGTTCCCTGCTGCAAGCACCACAATCATGGTCTCACCAATTGCACGTGATGCGGCTAACAGGAAAGCCCCGATAATCCCCGGTAAAGCTGCCGGCAAAACCACCTGACGGATGGTTTCAGACTTGGTCGCACCGAGCCCTAAAGACCCATCACGTAATGCACGCGGCACCTGAGTAATAATGTCATCAGATAAAGAAGAAACGAAAGGGATAATCATGATCCCCATAACCAGACCAGCGGTTAGCGCACTAGTGGCATTAATATCAATACCGACCATGGCTCCTATGGCCTTCAGGAAAGGCCCAATAATCATTAAGGCAAATACGCCATATACGATAGTAGGAATACCTGCCAATACTTCGATGGTTGGCTTGGCCCAAGAACGGAATTTAGGTGATGCATATTCAGCCAGATAGATCGCAATCATCAAACCGACAGGGACAGCAATCAGCAGTGCAATACCGCTGACCATCAGCGTACCCCAGAGCAGTGGCAACAGACCATAACTGCCTTCAGCATTCCCGGAGGTACTAAAACCAGGATTCCACTCTGTACCAAAGAAAAAATCGAACGGGCTGACAAAGCTAAAGAAGCGCATTGCTTCACCGAACATCGACATCACAATCCCAAGCGTGGTCAGAATCGCAACCCCTGAACAAAGTGCCAGACCAATATTAATAATTTTTTCAACTTGGTTACGGGCTCGGAATTCCTGACTGATGCGATTTTTCGCCCAGACCAGTCCAGCCAGCGCCGCAGAAATCACCACTGCCAGCTTGGCAAATGTACCGATGGTCACAAATTTGGCCAGCTGCTCTGCAGCTGCTATTTCATAAGCAGCGGGTGTATCACTGACTCCAAAACCGGAAGCGAGTGCCTGTACACGATCAACGACAACACCCAAGCTTGCCGGATCAAGCTGAGCCGATACTTCTGGCGGCAGATGATTAATCACCACTTGTTCCAGGAAGCTCGGCTCGACAATATTCCAAACAATCAAAATTAAAAACGCAGGGATTCCACACCATAAAGCGACTAAGGCGCCATAATAACTTGGACGCGAATGTAAGTTCGCAGAATTGTTTCCCTTACCTGCTAGGTTCCGGCTTTTACTTAATCCGATTTGATAGGCTATGGCAATGATTGCCAGCAAGACACCTATGAGTAGCAGATTCATGTATTCTCCACTGTTTTTTCAATTTTCATGGTTTGAAAAAACTTAATCTATCGCAACACACCAATGGCAGGTCGTCCCTGCCATCAGCGCTTTGAGCATTATGTATTACTTTACAACCACCGCTTTGCCTGCTTTAAAGTTCGCAAGTACTGCTGCACGTTCTTTGTCTGACATTGAAATCAGGCCGGCTTTTTCCAGTTTTGAACCTTTACCTGATACTTTCTTGCTCAGGAAGTATTCGGTGAACTGTGGTAAGCCTTTGATTGACTTCAGGTGTTCGCCTTTCACATAAAAGAACAATGGACGTGAAACCGGATAAGAACCGTTCAGAATAGTTTTTTCAGAAGGTGCAACATTATTCACTGTGGCAACACGCAAACGGTCACGGTTCTGGTCATAGAAACCTAGACCAAATACACCAACTGCACTTGGAGAGGTTTTTAAGCGCGCCAATGTTTCAGTGTAGTCACCGGAAATTTCAATCACACGGCCATCTTTACGGAAGTTTGTACACGCTTTTTTCTTGGCCTCTTTATCTAAAGACTTAATTGCAGCGTACGATTCACAACCTGCATCCACCATTTTCTCCTGGAACACTTCGCGCGTACCATGGTTAGAAGCAGGAATCACCAGGGTGATCGGCTCATTTGGAAGTGCTTTATCAATCTGGTTCCAGCGTGTATAAGGGTTAGCAACCATTTTCCCCTGAGATGGCAACTGAGCCGCAAGCGCTGCATAAACATGTTGTGGACGTAATTTATAAGCTGCTTTATTGGCATTAGAAGCAAATACAATACCGTCATAACCAATTTTGATTTCTAATACCTGGTTGACGCCATTCTTTTTACATTCTGCCAGCTCAGAGCTTTTAATCTGGCGAGATGCGTTTGCGATATCAATCGTGTTATCACCCACACCCGCACAAAATTGCTTTAAGCCGCCTGAAGAACCGCCCGAACCGACCACTGGAGTTTTAAATTGTGGAAAGGTGTTTCCAAATTCTTCAGCAACAATACTTGCATATGGAAGAACAGTTGAAGAGCCAGCAATTTGAATAGTGTCACGTGCAGCATGTGCTGTAGTGACTGCCGCCCCAGTAAGTGCAATTGCTAAAGTAATATTTGTAAAGCGCATTCTGTATCTCTCTCATTTTTGCAATTTGGAGTACATTACTTTTGATTCAGTTTTGTACTTGTTTCGATACTTGCATTTTGATTTTAGAATATGACAGACAGGTTACAGCTTTGTGACACTTTCATGATGTTTCGTTTTTAGCTTCTCTTTTTTATTACCCTCTGTGGTTTACAGCATGACTTAAGAGCGGTTTAGAATTATAAAAAGATTAACTTTATAATTATTGGCTTACTTGTTTTTTTATTTTTATGAAAAATAAAGATTTACTTATCGTCATATTAATTACTTCTTTAACCGACCTCCCTATGTGCGTGCTATTGAGGAAAAAGTATCTTAGATTAGCATTTGAAGTGCAACACCATGTTGTTGCCATAATACCTGACTCGGACTTTTAAAGCCGAGTCTTTTTCTTGGACGATGATTCAAGCGTTGAGTAATTTCTGCAATATATGCATCCGT
>NZ_SMTB01000160.1:0-2702 GCF_006864105.1 Acinetobacter sp. RF14B
CCTCGGTTTTATGGATCACCAGCTCCGTCTAGCGGTATCCAGTTTTTCTGGTGGCTGGCGGATGCGCCTGAATCTGGCACGGACCCTGATGAGCCGTTCAGATTTACTATTACTCGATGAGCCGACCAACCATTTGGACCTAGATGCGATTCTGTGGCTAGAAGACTGGTTAAAAGCTTATGAAGGGACTTTGGTACTGATTTCGCATGACCGCGATTTTCTGGATGCGGTGATTGATCATATTCTGCATATCGAGAATCAGGAACTGACGCTTTATACCGGTAATTACTCGACCTTTGAAGTGACCCGCAGTGAACGCCTATCCCAGCAGCAACAGGCCTTTGAAAAGCAGCAGGAAACACGCGCTCATCTGCAAAAATTTATTGACCGTTTCAAGGCGAAAGCGACCAAGGCCCGCCAGGCCCAAAGCCGGATCAAAATGCTGGAGCGTATGCAGGAGCTGGCACCTGCCCATATCGATACGCCATTTACCTTCAGTTTCCGTGAGCCGACAAAAATGAGTTCGCCACTGCTGACGCTGGAGCAGGCAGAAATTGGCTATGGTGATAAGTCCATTGCCCAGAACATCAATCTGCAAATCACACCAAATTCCCGGATTGGTCTGCTCGGTATGAATGGTGCGGGTAAATCGACCCTGATCAAGTCTCTTGTCGGTGATTTACCTCTGTTAAATGGTCAGCGTAAGGCCTCTGAACTCCTGAATATCGGGTATTTTGCCCAGCACCAGATGGATGCCTTAGATGGCCAAGCCAGTCCAATGCTGCAACTGGCACGTCTTGCTGATCCAAAAATCAGCGAAGCCCGCTTAAGGGCTTTCCTGGGTAGTTTCGGCTTTAGTGGCGAACGGATGGATACATCTTGTGAAAGCTTCTCTGGTGGTGAGCGTGCGCGTCTGGCGCTGGCGCTGATTGTCTGGCAACGTCCAAATGTGCTGATTCTGGATGAGCCCACCAACCATTTAGATCTCGATATGCGTCATGCCCTGACCATGGCCTTACAAGACTTTGAGGGTGCTGTGGTACTGGTATCGCATGAGCGACAACTCATCGCCACGGTCTGTGACGAGTTGCTGCTGGTACATGGCGGGTGCTGTACAGAATTTGAGGGAGATTTGCAGGACTATGCCAAATGGTTACGCGAAGCACGCCAGCAGCAGATCAATACACAAAATAGCTTAGTTAAGGCTCAAGCAGTTACAGAGACGAAGCCGGCTGCACAGAAAGTCGATAAGGAAGCCCAACGTAAACTGGCAGCCCAGCGCCGCGAGCAGACCCGTCCCATCCGCAAGAATATTGAAAAGTATGAAGCCCAGATGGAAAAGCTGCAACGGCGTCTGGCTGAGATTGAAGACTTGCTGGCCAATAGCGCTTTATATGAGGCATCACGCAAAGATGACCTGCTAAAGCTGATGAATGAGCAGACCGAACTCAAACAGAAGCTGGAACAGGCCGAAGAACATATGCTGGAACTTATGATGGAGCTGGAAACGCTGGAGCAGTCATTTCTGGACAGCTGAGTTCTGACCACTTTTTTATCTTAAAGAGCTCAGGCGCGGTGGACAATTCGTCTATGTCTGCAAGATGAGAGCTATATTTCGCAAGAGTTTTTATGCTGATATGGGGCAGGAAATTCAGTCCTTCTAAAGGAAGGAGTCCTAACGAGCTAGCAGTAAAAAATATGCTCATCCTGAACGTCTGGCGCTAAAATTTTTCCAGATTTTGTTATGAAACTTGGCAATAGTCTCGCTATTGCCTGGGTTTCCTGCCTCATCTGCTCAGGTTTAACTTATCACGCAATCTATTTATACAATGATCAACAGCCCCTCACTGTTTATCTAGTTAACCTCTTTTTTTAACACTCAAATTCATCTATTTGATTCAAGATTTTTTCTTTCCTCCAGTTTAAAAAGTTTCAAGCTGTTTTAGGAGTGAATTACGCAAGGCCTCTATAAGTTTGTTTTTTAAACAGTTGGATGTCCTATTTCATACATTAATTTACAGCGCTTCCTCGCTTTCTCGGGCTCTAATAAAAAAGGTTTTTAATTTCTGGCAGTCTTGAGATGAGTCTGTTGAATATTGAACGAGAGAGGAGATCCGCATGCGTGCTCTTAGCTATCATGGTATTCGAGATGTACGAGTTGAATCTGTTCCAGATCCGGTTATTCAGGAACCAGATGATGTCATTTTAAGGGTGACTGCCACCGCGATCTGTGGCTCAGATTTGCATCTTTATCGAGGAAAAATTCCGGCCACAGAACAGGGTGATATTTTCGGGCATGAGTTTATGGGTATCGTGGAAGACGTCGGCCCGGAAGTCAGCTCGGTCAAAAAAGGAGACCGGGTTATTATTCCCTTTGTGATCGCATGTGGGCACTGTTTTTTCTGCGAACATGAATTGATGGCTGCCTGTGAAAATACCAACAGCGGTCACGGGGCGATCCTGAATAAAAAACAGATTCCACCAGGTGCAGCCCTGTTTGGTTATAGTCATCTGTATGGCGGCGTTCCTGGGGGGCAGGCTGAATATGTGCGGGTTCCCAAAGGCAATGTCGGGCCTTTTAAAGTCCCCGGCTCATTACCAGATGAAAAAGTCCTGTTCTTGACGGATATTCTACCCACCGCTTGGCAAGCCGTGAGCAATGCGCAGGTCGGTCGCGGTTCCAGTCTTGCGATTTATGGAGC
>NZ_SMTB01000161.1:0-2692 GCF_006864105.1 Acinetobacter sp. RF14B
TTTCAGGCTGCCTTAACTGCACCGGACCATCACCGGTTAAAGCCTACCAGCTTTGTGGTGGTGCCTGATGAGCAGCGTGAAGCTTTTGGACTTTTATTGTCTCAGGCGTTGATTGATCTGGGTGAAAAAATGATTCGCTTTAAGTTTGGTCTGGAAGGCATTGCCCTGCAAAACCTGGAAATTTATAGCGCTGCAACCCTAGAAGCCACCCTGTTGCCACCCCCTGAGCCTAAACCGGAATGGCGTGAACTGATGCACCAGATGACTGATCTGTCGGTTCAGGTCTATCGCCAGACAGTTCGTGAAAATCCTCATTTTGTCAAATACCTGCGCACTGTAACGCCGGAGCTGGAATTGCAGATGTTACCACTCGGTTCACGCCCGGCCAAACGTAAAGTTAGTGGCGGGATTGAATCCCTGCGCGCCATTCCCTGGGTATTTGCCTGGACTCAAATTCGTCTCATGTTGCCGGCTTGGCTAGGCACAGGCGCTGCCATTAATCAGGTGATCGATCAGGGGCAAAAAGAGCTGCTGAATGAAATGCTGCAACAATGGCCGTATTTCCAGACCCTGATTGATATGCTGGAAATGGTGCTTTCCAAAGCAGATGGTCATGTGGCGCTGTATTATGAGTCGCATTTAACCGAGGATGAAGATCTAAAAGTCTTGGGCAATGAACTGCGTCAACGTTTAAAAGACGCGGTACAAACCCTGCTGGCGTTAAAAGGCGAATCAAAACTGCTGACCAGCAATGACATCCTGGATCAGTCCATGCGTGTGCGAAAGCCTTATCTGCTTCCCCTGCACCTGTTACAGGCCGAACTGATGAAACGCCGCCGCAGCTATCTGGCTGAGCAAAATGCCGAGCATACCCCGGTTGACCATGCCTTGATGGTCAGTATTGCCGGAATTGCTGCCGGTTTACGCAACACCGGCTGATCTGTTCAGCTTAACTGAAAGCACATCTACCCGATGTGCTTTTTTATTGAGCAGTCAATTGCAGAAATAATATTTATTTCATAAATCGAATAAAATTTATTTATACATGACATAGAGCCATAATCAATTAATCAATCCACTGATTTATTTTTATTTTTAATATAAATACTTTTACCGATTGGTAAATTATTTAAGAAACTCAGTGAATTAATTTGAACAAAATACGACTGGCAGCAATTAAATCTTCTACAGAACCAGAGTATGATGTGCACAATTTATCTTAAGAGTGCTCATTTTATGGCCAACTGGTTTCCAAAATGGCGCCCCTATCAGGGCAATATTGATGCACGACCGGTAGGTACTGCAGAATATTTACCTCCTGCACAAACTGTGGTGCTTGGTGTCCAACATGCCTTTGCCATGTTTGGTGCAACCGTGCTGGCGCCTTTTTTAATGGGATTTGATCCCAATCTGGCCATTTTAATGTCCGGCATCTGTACCCTGCTATTTTTTCTGATCACCGGGGGACGTGTTCCAAGTTATTTGGGTTCCAGTTTTGCCTTTATTGGTGTGGTGATTGCCGCAACCGGTTATGCCGGTGCAGGCGGCGGTTTAAATCCGAATATTGGAGTGGCAGCAAGCGGGATTATTGCCTGCGGTATTTTATATGCCTTGATTGGGGTGGTGGTCATGGCCACCGGTACACGCTGGATTGAAAAACTGATGCCACCAGTGGTGACTGGCGCTGTGGTCATGATCATTGGCCTGAATCTGGCACCTGCCACCGTGAAAAACGTGATGGGCAATGATTTCAACTCCTGGATGGCCTTGCTGACCGTGATGTGTATGGGGTCGATTGCCGTCTTTACCCGTGGCCTGCTGCAGCGTTTGTTATTGCTGATCGGTCTGCTGCTGGCCTATTTGGTCTATTATCTTCTGAGCAATGTCATGGGTTATGGCACCGCCATTAACTTCTTGCCGGTTCAGCAAGCCGCCTGGTTCGGGATTCCCGAGTTTCATTCTCCGACCTTTGATGCCAATGCCATGCTGATCATTGCACCGATTGCATTTATTTTGGTGGCCGAGAATCTGGGGCATATCAAAGCCGTAGGTGCTATGACAGGTGAAAACCTTGATCCGCACATTGGCAAAGCCTTCGTGGCCGATGGCATCGCCACCTCGCTTGCAGGCAGTGTCGGTGCTCCTGGCATGACCACCTATGGTGAAAATATCGGGGTGATGGCTGTGACCCGGGTGTACTCGACCATCATTTTTGCCGTGGCCGGTGTTTTTGCCATTTTCCTCGGATTATCGCCCAAGTTTGGTGCCATTGTGCATACCATTCCAACCGCCATTCTGACCGGGGCATCGATTGTGGTATTTGGTCTGATTACCATTGCTGGTGCAAAAATCTGGATTGAAAACAAAGTCGATTTTTCACAAAATAAAAACCTGATGGTCGCAGCCGTGACCATTATTCTGGGCACAGGAGACTTTGCCCTGAACTTCGGTAATTTTACGTTGGGCGGTATTGGCACAGCAACCTTTGCAGCGCTCTTTCTGAACTGGTTCTTTGCTTTGGGTGAAAAAAAATAAGCCAGATTCATATAAAAAAAGCAGCCATAAGGCCACTGCTGTCCCATAGTTTGCTTTAAATAAAAAAACCTGAGTCCTAACAGTTAAAATATGAGTGCAAACAAACACTTTAACGACTAGGATTCAGGTTTTGTCACATCAGAATACCGTATTTCAT
>NZ_SMTB01000162.1:0-2679 GCF_006864105.1 Acinetobacter sp. RF14B
AGCGCAACGGCGACCACCGGTTCGCGCGCTTTAATCGGAGTCGTAGCAGTCGGAGTTTTACTGGCTTTATCACAGCCAGCCAAGCTTAGGCCAAGACAGCCAATAAAAGCATAATGAGCGAATTTCATTGTAGAAAATGACGGTTAAATCAACAAAATTGAGGCTATCACATCAAAAAAATTGGTTTTTGCCTAGTCTTTTTTCAAAAGCTTTTGTAACGGCTTCGCCACCCAGGCCGGATTTTTTGCCGAGAACTTGCCTGCATAATGTTGATAGATCTGTTCCAGGTCGTATTCATAGTCACCGGTCAGATGATAAACACCCAAGATATGGATGGTCTTGAGGTCATAATCAAAAGAGAACATGACAATCGGTAGCTGTGCCTCTTGGGCAATATAATAAAAACCGCTACGGATTTTTTCCGGTGCCTTGCGAGAGCCTTCAGGCGCCATACCAATCCAGATTTGTTCGGACTGTTCAATAATCTCTACAATCTGCCGGGTTTGTCCTTGTGCGCTACTTCGGACGACTGGCACCACACCCACCCACTCCAGAATCGGTTTCAACGGAGTACGAAACAAGCTGTCTTTCCCAAAAATAGTAATCTGGATTCCAAGACCCAGCAGCGCATTAAACCCCAACCAGGCATCAATATTGGAGGTATGTGGCGAAATGATAGCAACTGCTTTAGGCAAATCCGGAAATTCTCCTTCGATTCGCTAGCCTTGGGCTAAAAATAGCTGCTTAAAAAAGCTCCGGCTCAGTTTGCTACCGCGAGAAGGAACATGCGGAGGAAGGGTGGGAAAGCGTGTCATGGTCATCAGCGTTTCTTCCTGAAACTCATTTCTCTTTATTTTTGATCATATTAGACTGTTGTAAAATCTGGATCATTGGCAAAATATATAGCATTCTTTAATGCCTTTGGTGCATTTTATCTTTCGGGGACCTAGTCTAAATATGCGGAATACTTATATTTTATTGTTTTCCCTATATTGGGCGCAGGGACTTCCGGTTGGGTTTATGACTCATGCCTTACCCGTGATTCTGCGAGCACAGGGCGTGTCTTTGGCGCATATCGGGGGCTTTGGTCTGCTCATGTTGCCCTGGTCGGTTAAAGTCTTCTGGGCGCCGCTGGTTGACCGTTACGGAGTTAAAACCCAAGGGCATTATCGAAGCTGGATTATTCCACTGCAATTGCTGTCAGTTGCCGTATTAATAGGTCTGTCTTTTTTACCTATTCAGGCTTTAAACCAGCCATTGTATCTACTGGCTTTTTTTACCGCATTGCTGCTGATGAATGGGGTTGGTGCGACTCAGGACATTGCTACCGATGCGCTGGCAGTTAATATCTTGAAAAATGAACAGCAGCATTGGGGCAATACTTTTCAGGTGATTGGCTCACGTCTGGGTTTTATTGTGGGTGGCGGGGCCATTTTACTGTTTCTGGATTTACTGCAATGGCAAAGCACTTTTTTATTCTTGGCTGCACTGGTTTTTCTAAATACACTGCCGATTTTAAGATTTAAAGAACCCTCGCACCATTTAGCTGTATCCGAAACAGTGCCGGCTTCGACCCGAATTCGAATGAAAACCTATTTTCGATATTTCTGCTCAGACTCCACCTTGGCTAAATGGCTGCTGGTATTACTCACCTTTAAGGTCGCCGATGGATTATCCGGGCCTTTATTAAAACCTTTAATGGTTGATATGGGCTTGAGCCTGAGCCAGATTGGTATCTACGTGACCATGTTAGGGGCTTTTGCTGCCTTGCTCGGCGCAGGGTTGGCGGGCTGGTGTCTGAAATACTGGTCTCGACCGCGAAGTCTGCTGGTTTTTTCAATAGTTAAAATATTGACGCTGATGGCTTATGCCTGGTTAGCCGGACAATATGAAGCGCAACTACCAATCAATCATTGGGTCATTTATGCCATAAATGCCGCAGAAGATATGGTGTCTGCCATGCTTTTGGTGGTGATGTTGACCTTGATTATGCAATACAGCCGCAAGCATCTGGCGGGTACGGATTTTACTTTTCAAGTTTCGGTGATGGCCACAGTGAGTGGTGGCTTATATAGCCTGAGCGGGATATTAGGAGATTATCTGGGCTATACCCAGTATTTAACCTATATTGCATGGGTCAGTATATTGCTATTATGGCCGATCATATTGTGGTGCAGAACAACGCAGAAATCCTAAGCATTGCAAAGCATCAATTAAATCCGTATTAAAAATAATCAATATATTTTGAAAATGTCGTTAATACATATTTTAGCTAAAAGTATGAGATAAAAATGATTTCAAACTGAGTTAAAAATTGTTAAATTCCTGATGTTTTCAAACGACTTGTTATATAGGCAGGTTAAAACGTAAATCCAGTAAAATCAGGTGATGTAATCAGGATGATGTTTTAACCCTGCATATTGTTCAGGAGTTATCTCGCGAGATAATCAAATAAGTCAGTTTATAATTATAGATATTCAACACGGTTTAGGTTTTTGGGAATCAGCAAGCTTTCAAAGCCAATGAACGTTTGTTCAATATGGAGAATGTAATAGACTTCCGTCATAAATCAAAAAACGTACAATTTATTTGATCTTAAATTAATCAGCAAAATTATTTAATTCAAGGGATAATTCTTGGATGAAATTCAAAGATATTCAAAAATTATCAGACGTTAAA
>NZ_SMTB01000163.1:0-2675 GCF_006864105.1 Acinetobacter sp. RF14B
CACCGCCCAGTACGGCACCAATGGTTGCACCTGTATTACCACCCATATTTTTACCCACTGCCGTACCCGCAACGCTGCCTAAAGCACTGGCTGCTGCAACGCGTGCAGTACTGTCGGCATGTGCATTAACAGTCATCATTGAGCCGGCAGCAAGTGCTGCACTCATTAAAATTGCATTGAGTTTCATGTCCAACTCCATGTCCCTACAGGACTATAATTAATTTCGATGCGCAAAATGTAACAAATCATTCATAAAAAAATGTGAAGATCAATCTCCATATTTGCTGGCTTTGTTGGGCAAATTGTAAAATGAGCGAAGAATAAGAATGTAATCGCTTATAAAAAAACCAAGCACGAGCATTTTGATCACATTGGTTAACAAATCTCAGGATCGTACAAATCTGCTAGGCGGACTTACTCAATAATGATGTTCATTAACCCAGAGAATCGTTAAACTAGGCGCAATTTTTTGATTTCGCTGTGCTAAATGAGTTTTAGTTGCAGCCTATGTTTGAGATTTTTTAGAAAATGAAAGAATCGTTACGTTTACGATTAGACCAACTCTCTGACCGCCACGAAGAACTGACTGCATTATTGGCTGATGCAGAAGTCATTTCAGATAACAAACGCTTCCGTCAATTGTCTCGTGAGCATAATGACTTGACCGAGATTAGCGAAGTCTGGAGCAGATACAAACAGGCGGAAGAAGATATTGAAACTGCGCAAGCAATGTTATCCGATCCTGACTTTAAGGAAATGGCACAGGAAGAGATCAAGGAAAATAAAGCCCTGACTGAGCAGTTGGAAGCTGACTTGAATATCCTGATGATTCCGAAAGACCCGAATGATGCAAACTCGGCTTATCTGGAGATTCGTGCCGGAACGGGTGGGGATGAAGCGGCGATTTTCTCGGGCGATTTATTCCGTATGTATAGTCGATATGCGGAAACGCAGGGCTGGCGTATCGAGATACTTTCTGAAAACGAAGGCGAGCATGGCGGTTATAAAGAAGTCATTTGTCTTGTAAAGGGTGAAGGTGTCTTTGGCCGCCTGAAATTTGAAAGTGGCGCGCACCGGGTACAGCGTGTACCCGCGACCGAGTCTCAGGGCCGTGTGCATACTTCCGCCTGTACGGTGGCAATTCTGCCAGAAATTGATGTAGATACGACTGTGGATATTAATCCGGCAGATTTACGCATTGATACTTACCGTGCTTCGGGTGCCGGTGGTCAGCACGTGAACAAAACGGATTCTGCGGTGCGTATTACCCACCTTCCAACGGGAACGGTGGTGGAATGTCAGGAAGAACGTTCACAACATAAAAACAAAGCCAAGGCAATGGCGCTGCTGGCATCACGTCTGGAAAATGCCAAACGTGCTGCGGCTGATGCAGCGACTTCTGAAATGCGCCGTGACCTGGTGGGTTCGGGTGACCGTTCTGAGCGTATCCGTACTTATAACTATCCGCAAGGCCGTATGACAGATCACCGCATTAACCTGACGTTATATAAGCTGGATGCCGTGATGGAAGGTGATCTGACCGAGCTGCTCGATAGCTTGCAGCGCGAATATCAGGCTGATCAGCTTGCAATGCTGGCACAGCAGAATGGTGGCTAATGAATATTTTAGAAGCACTGGCCTTACGCGGCGAAGCTGAAAGTTATGAGCGTCAGGAAAATGCCTGGCTGCTAGAGCACATTACCAAGATTGATTTTTTTGATTTGATAATGAAGAAAGAGCAGCAGCTGACAGCAGAACAGGAGCTGGCCTATATCGAAGGTTTGGCACGTATTGCAGCGGGTGAGCCTTTGGCCTATGTCACCGGTTCACAGCCTTTCTGGACACTGGATCTGAAAGTGACTCCAGATACTCTAGTGCCGCGTCCAGATACAGAAGTGCTGGTCGAAACTGTCCTGAAACTGGAGCTGCCAGAAGATACACGTCTGGTCGATTTAGGTACAGGAACAGGGGCGATTGCCTTATCTCTTGCATCTGAACGTCCTCAGTGGGCAGTGACGGCTACAGATATTTATGAACCCACACTGGAAGTCGCTAAATATAATGCTGAAAAGCATGATTTAAATCATGTGCAGTTTGTACTGGGCTCATGGCTAAAACCATTAGGCCGCCAGTTTTTTGATGTGATCGTATCTAACCCGCCGTATATTGATGCCGATGATGAGCACATGCCAGATCTGGCGACTGAGCCAGAACGTGCGCTGGTTGCGGACAAACAGGGTCTGGCTGATATTGAAATGATTATTCTGCAAGCTAAAAAGCATCTTGCGGTGAATGGCTGGGTGGTACTGGAACATGGCTATGATCAGGGGGAGGCAGTACGTCAGCTGTTTACTCAGGCCGGTTATAAGCAGGTACGTACCCTGAAGGATTATGGTGGAAATGACCGCGTAACACTGGGGCAGTGGCCACATTAATCACTCATCCATGCGGGTTCTTATTGATAAAAAAGCGGCTGAACTGAGTCGCTTTTTTATTGGAATATGAGTTTTAGAGGCATTTCTATCAAGACACAGGAACCGGTTTTAAAACTAGGGCGTGTCCTCATTTGGCTTTACACCAAATAAACATGCAAGCAATGTAAATCATAGACTGATAATTTCGTGCAAGCTTATCAAATCGGGTAGCAATAGCACGGAAATGTTTTAATCTCGCAA
>NZ_SMTB01000164.1:0-2623 GCF_006864105.1 Acinetobacter sp. RF14B
TGTGCCAGTGCCTGTTCATCCACAATGCCACCGCGTGCACAGTTCAGCAAAAATGCACCGGGCTTCATCGCATCCAGCTCAGCATGACTGATTAAATGTCGGGTATCTTCAGTGAGCGGACAATGCAGACTGAGGAAATCTACCTGTGGCAAAAGCGCTGCAAATGGAATACGCGATTCATCCGCAGGACGACCAGGCAAGGCAGCAATCCGGATCTGCATGCCAAAGGCTTCGGCCAGTCGGGCGACCGCCTGGCCCAATTCACCATAACCTACAATTCCAAGCGTTTTTCCAGCCAGCTCAACAATCGGTGCATCCAGCAAACAGAACTGGGTAGATTTTTGCCATTCTCCCTGCTGTATCGCACGCTGATAGCTTAAAAATGAAGTGGCCAGATTCAGCATCAACATTAAGGTATGCTGTGCCACAGCCGAGGTTCCATACGCCTGACAGTTACATACCACAATACCGCGTGCCTTGGCCTCAGCCAGATCAACATTATTGGTACCGGTGGCTGAAATCAGAATGAGTTTAAGCTGGGGACACTGCCGGATCGTCTCGGCATTGATGACCACCTTATTGGTAATGATCACCTCGGCATCGGCCACACGCTCCAGCAGCACATCGGCAGAAGTCAGCGGATAAAGGGTCAGTGCATCAAAAGCGGCCCGAAGAGCCTGCATATCCAGATCTTGCTTGTCTAAGGATGTATAGTCCAGAAAAACGCCGTTCATATAAATTCCCTTGTTCCTGTTCGACAATAACCTCATGATTTAACCGCTATTGGCATACAAAGCAAGTTAGTGCTGGCGTTTCACTGCCTGTTTTTTTAGTCGAGCGGCTTATCGATATAATTACGCAAGGAAGTCCGCATTTTGCACATCACATAAATCGCCAGAATAATCACAAAAATAATAGATGCACTGAATAAAATAACTTTAGGATGCACACTTTCTGCATAGGCCAGATTTGGCAGCATCACAGTCAGGATCAAACCAATCTTCATCGGCATAGACTGCATTCTGTATCCCCTCTTTCTGTTTTCAGCTTCGGGAGTGGCAAGCCCCCCTAGCCTGCCACCTAAATACATCTTAAGCCACCTTAGCTTTATGTCAAATATTTGTTTTAGATTAACTTTTTTGGTTAATCCAGCTCATTTTTAGTCACAAACTGCACATTCTTGTCACTTGAATCCACAAAGCTGGCTGCGCCATATTCATTGGTACTCAAATTGAGCTGTTTATAGCTGAAGATATAAAAGTCTTCATAGCGCTTCATTAAAATCGGATGCATGCCCAGACTGAGCGTATCCTGTTCCTTGACCAATTTCATGATATGCCGGTCATTCATCACCACCAGATAGCGCTCATCATTCAGGCTAATCGTTAACAAGCCGTTGCCTTTGGCATAAATCGGAATCAGGAATTTATGGTTCAGTGCAATCGCGCCATCAGCATAGCTCTCAATTTTATTGCTGATCACATTAAACACCAGCCCATGACCATAAGCATCCAGCAATAGCTGACGGTTTTCCTGCGGCAGATTCAAATGAATCCCCAGTTTCAGCAGATCCTGCTGATCTACCTGTTTATTGCTGAGTAATTCCCGCAAAATGACCTGTTTCTGGGCCGCATCAAAAAACTGGGTATCCAGCAGCAGATCGTTATTTTTTAAAATGCGTCCCAAAGCCTGACGATGGCGCGGCAGGATATTTTCGATCACCTTACGATAATAGAACTTGCTGTTTTTCTTGACCTTGCGCATTTTCTGGTAAAAATAGCTGGCATCATAATCCCGTACCAGAAAGTCATAGAGCAACTCGGAACTGGCCAGCACAGCGATGGCATCATGGCCGGTAAAAGGCAAATGCAAGACATGGTGCTGTGGAATGACCGCCTGCAATTTCAGATAATGGGCACGGTCTTCGGCGCAATAAGGATCGTAGATAATAATATATTCACGCGCTGCACTGACATCTTCTACTTCAATCCGCATGCCCTGATTAAGCTCCGGCTGATAGAACATGTTATAACGGCGATCTTCGACATCTTGAGGATCAATCGAATATTGCGGCACCATGGCCACCACGCGCTGTACATCTAAGACATTGGAATATTTGATTGCCGCATAGCCGCCCATCGAGCCGCCATAGGCGATCCTCTGCTGGAAAGGTGCAATCAGCTCGGCAATAGCCTGCAACATGTTCCACATGGAACCTTGTGGAAACCAGGATTTATGCTTAGGCATAATACCGAGTACATTAAATTCAAATTTTGCCAAGGATTTCTCGGCATTGATACTCAGGCCCTTCGCACGGGTAATCAAATCTCCAAATGAAAAAATCAATTCTGAAGATGATCCCGGCATAAAAACCGCACGTATATGCTCATCTTCAAAAACAATCTGCTTATCCATAACTTTCCCGTGCTGGTTAATCGAACCCTTCGGCAACAATTCAGTCAATGAATGCGACCGAAAAAGTGAATATGCTATTTTATAACGATGAAAAAGATTAAAAAGCGCAAAATATGACACAATCATTACATCCTGCAGCGCAACAGGGGTTTAGTGCAGCGGCCGAGCTTTATCAGCAGGTCCGGCCTGACTATCCGGCAGATCTCAG
>NZ_SMTB01000165.1:0-2618 GCF_006864105.1 Acinetobacter sp. RF14B
GCTGCATGCGGGCAAGCCGAGCACCAGTGTTGCACTGAGCAACATTCCGGTACTCAAGCGGCGACGGGCAGTAAAAGCAGTAGATGTGGCTTGAGTGCGGAAAGCAGAGGTCATAGAGATTAAAGTTTGGAAAATTTGAATTGAGTATAATGGCCAGCTATGAAAAGATAAATATAAAGCCAGTCATATACTGGTGAACTTGATAAGGCGATTGTATGTGGGATAGCAGTTCCGTATTTTTTTATTTTTATATAGGGATGGCGCTTCTCGCCTTCTGGGCAGTGTATCAGGCATGGTCCAGCCAGTCGCGTACGGAAACTATACATCCTTTTAAAGCATTTGCCCATCTGCTGGCTTTTTATCTGGCCTATCTGCTGATTCCTCTGGTGTTCTTTAGTATCTATGCTGGCTGGACGGGCTATTACTCGCCACATGAAGCGATTTTTATTTTCCTGATTACCAGCGTGCTGAGTTATGCGCGTTTTATCGAGCCGCATATCATTTGCGTGAAAACCATGCGCTATCAGATTAATTCAGACAAGCCGCTGAAACAGCCTGTGCGAATTGCTCTGATTGCCGACTTGCATATCGGTCTATTTTCAGGCCATGAGCGTCAGTTAAGACAGATTGTACACAAGCTGAATCACCTACAGCCAGATTTGGTGGTGGTAGCGGGAGACTGGACCTACGAACCTGAAAATAAGCTGGCAGAAGAACTGGCAATTTTAAAGGAAATTCATGCGCCGGTCTATTCGGTGAATGGCAATCATGATGAGCAGTATCCAGGTCCTCCGATTCAGGCGTTGTTGCGCTATGCACTGGAAGTCAATCAGGTCATGGATATTGAAGGAAAGATGGTTGAATTTGACGAGTTTCGTCTGATCGGAGTGGGTGATCTGTGGGCGGGCAAAACCGATATGCGTTCAATGCCAGACTTACCCCAAGACAAGCCATGGGTGATCCTGTCGCATAATCCGGATACAGTGGACATGATTCCGAAATTGCCCATCCGGCCCTTGATGTTGTCTGGACACACACATGGCGGGCAGGTGGAACTGCCCTGGCTGACCGATTATGTGATGAAGAAAGTCTCCATTCTGGGACATAAGAAAGGTCTGTACCGTCATGAACATGCCGATGTATTTGTGACGGTGGGAACAGGTATGGTCGGGGTGCCGTTTCGTTTTCGGGTGCCCCCAACGATTGATATTATTGAATTGATCTAGCTTGTTTAAATAGAGCTGGATTGGCGTGGTTTTTAAAAGATAATCCAGACCAGAATAATTAGCAGTACGATGGCTGCCGCCGTCATCCAGATTTTCTTTTTAATCTGCTGGGTAGGAGTCGTCTCCGGGACACGCTGTGCGGCCACTTCCTGCTCTTTGGAAATACTCAGCTGAGGATGCTTCGGTAATTCTAGTGGCGGAGTCAGCAGCTGCATATCTTCATCTTCAGTAAAGCGTGGGCCAATTGTGTCATTCGGATCACGTTGCAGGGCCAGATCATGCTCACGTACAATCTCATCAATCAGCTGTCGAGCCTGTATTTCATCTAAAGGGGTGTGGGACCGAATATAATGAATCGCTTCCAGCTTTTTATCATCTTCCAGCAGAATAATAATTTCGACCAGCTGCTGCTGAGAAATTTGTTCAATAAGCTCCTGCATCTGTCTGCCTCATATTGAGATTCTAGTCATTTGATTGTTCCTGAAGTAGGCCGAGAGAAACAGCCGTTTTTTGTTGTGAAATCATAAAAAAAGCCAGCATCTTTATGCTGGCTTTGATCAGGATTTAAGCTTGAGCAGCCATTAAATCTGATTGTTGACATCGTCGTTTTTGGTTTCACGAATCAGCAGGAAGGCCACCAAAGACAGGAGGGAGGCTGCAGTCAGGTAATAGCCTACTGCGGACAGACCATATTCAGTCGCCAGTTTGGTCGCAATGAGGGGAGCAAAAGAGGCACCGAAAATCCCGGCTAGGTTAAAGGTGAGCGCAGAACCGGTATAACGTACCGAGGTCGGGAAAATTTCTGACAGTACCGTACCAATTGGCCCATAGGTCAGCCCCATAATCGCCAGACCAATACACAGGAACAGGAAAACAATCAGCGTATTACCAGATTCCAACATATCGGCAAAGAAAATCCCGAAAATAGCAGAAGTTACACATACCCCAATTGAGGTGGTTTTACGGCCAAATTTCTCTGCCAATACTGCAGATAAAGGAATAAAAGCTGCAAAACACAGCGTCGCCACCAGCTGTAATTTCAGGAATTCTTCACGCGAATAACCCAATTGTTTGGTGCCCCATTGCAGTGCAAATACTGTGGTCAAATAGAACACCACAAAGGTACAGATCGCGGCAATTGTGCCGAGCACCAGCATTTTCGAATGATTCTTAAATACCTGAAAGAAAGGAATGTTGACTTCTTTTTGTTTATCCAGCACTTTCTGGAAGGCCGGAGTTTCATGCAGTTTTAAACGAATCCATAAACCGATAATGACCAGCAGGGCGCTAGAAATAAAGGGAATACGCCAGCCCCAGGTCATAAAGGCCTGTTCGCTCATAAATGCGCCCAGCGTCAGGAATGAGCCGGTTGCCAGAATGAAGCCAATCGGT
>NZ_SMTB01000166.1:0-2509 GCF_006864105.1 Acinetobacter sp. RF14B
GTGGAATTATTGAAAATACCATTGCCAGTATGCAGTCCCGGCCGGTCTGGGCCTGGTTGGGGGCGGCCATCAGCCAGCCTTGCTTTGAAGTGGGTACAGAAGTGAAAGAGGCATTCTGTTCAAAATATCCTGAGCTGGACAGCGCATTTCAGGCGGGACAGCAGACCGGAAAATACTATGCCGACCTGTATGCAATTGCGCGTTACATCTTGCAGCAACACGGGATAATAACCGTTTTGGGCGGCGATCAGTGTTCTTATACTCAGGCCGATGAATACTTTTCCTATCGCCGTGAAGCCAAAACCGGGCGCATGGCAACATTCGTGTTTATGGCCTGAAACTGTTAAACTTGACTGAAATTACTGGTTTTTGATTGTTATGTCCCTATCTTCCAAATCTGTTGCGATTGTTTATCACAGTCCTTATGGACACACGGCTAAAGTGGCAAACTTTATTGCTGAAGGTGTGCAAAAGGCAAGTGTTCAGGTACATATGATGAATGTTGAGCAGATTGATTGGGAGTTACTGGACGCCAGTGATGCGATTGTTTTTGGCTGCCCCACCTATATGGGCAGTCTGACGGCGGCTATGAAACTGTTTATGGAGCAGTCGTCCAAACGCTGGGTAGCACGTAGCTGGCAGGGGAAACTGGCTGCTGCATTTACCAATGGTGGGGGGTTAAGTGGTGACAAGCTGGCTGTTTTACAACAGATTAACCTGTTTGCGATGCAGCATGGCATGTTGTGGTCGGGCTTGCCTTTGATGCCAACCGGCCGTTCTGCAACAGACCTGAACCGCATGTCGAGCTTTTTAGGACTGATGACCCAGTCAGATAATGCACCGGTTGAAGTGACACCACCGGAAGGGGATTTACAGACTGCACTCTGGTTTGGAGAGTATATTGCCCTTACGCTAGCCAGATTACATAGCAAAGTTTAAAAGCATAAAAAAACCTCCGTACTAGGGAGGTTTTTTATTAACCGGCTTCAGCTCTTATTTATGAAATAAACGTGCTTTATCACGTTGCCAATCACGGTCTTTTTCAGTCGCACGCTTATCATGCAGCTGCTTACCTTTTACCAGGGCAATTTCCAGTTTGGCATTTGGCCCTTTCCAGTAGCAGGCCAATGGTACGCAAGCATAACCTTTCTGGTTAATCGCGCCCATCAGTTTTTCAATTTCACGGCGGTTCAATAACAGCTTGCGGGTACGTGTGGCTTCCGGCACGACATGCGTAGATGCACTGAGCAGAGGTTGAATTTGCGCCCCGAACAGGAAAGCCTCACCATTTTTAAAGGTGATATAGCTCTCTACAATGGTCATACGGCCCGCACGTAAAGATTTGACTTCCCAGCCTTGTAAGGAAAGTCCAGCTTCAAATTTTTCTTCAATAAAATAATCATGACGGGCACGTTTGTTGAGTGCAATCGTTCCGCCGTTATTTTTTTTAACTACAGTTACTTTCGCCATAATCCGACACTTCCAAAGTTAAAGCTATTGTACCGTAACTTTTATTGAGTTGAAGAGTTTAAATTAGTGGAGTTTCTTCAACAAAAATCAAGATTTTGCTAAAATAGCGGCCTACATAACAAACAGAGTACAAATGGATGTCTAAAACTCGTGTGATATATCCGGGAACTTTTGATCCAGTTACCAATGGTCATATTGATTTGGTAACACGTGCATCAAGAATGTTTGATGAAGTTGTGGTGGCTATTGCCATTGGTCATCATAAAAATCCGGTATTTAGTCTGGAAGAGCGAGTTGAGCTAGCCAAACAGTCCTTAAGCCATTTGGACAATGTTGAATTTGTAGGATTTGACGGTTTGCTGGTGAATTTCTTCCGTGAACAGAAGGCAACAGCGGTATTACGCGGTTTACGTGCAGTGTCTGATTTTGAGTATGAATTTCAGCTAGCGAATATGAACCGTCAACTGGATGCTCATTTTGAAGCGGTATTTTTAACGCCTTCAGAGCAATATTCATTTATTTCATCCACATTGGTGCGTGAAATTGCTCGTTTAAGAGGGGATGTAACCAAATTTGTTCCACCAAATGTGGTTGCTGCCTTCGAGCGTAAACTTCAACAAGGTTGGTAGAGTGTCTTTATATATCACCGATGAATGTATCAATTGTGATGTCTGTGAACCTGTATGCCCGAATGAGGCAATTTATATGGGGGAACTCATTTATGAGATCAATCCTGATCTGTGTACCGAGTGCGTCGGACATCATGACAAACCGCAGTGCCAGTTATTCTGTCCTGTAGACTGTATTCCGCTTGATCCGAATCATGTGGAGACGCAGGAACAGCTACAGGCCAAGTATGAAAAACTGACTGCTCAAAAAACATCAAGCAATTAGTTGTCAGATTTGATACTATGCGGCTCGAAGTGAGCCAGACGATCGCTGCTGTGGAAATCTCCGTGATTGAAGCAGGGGAGGAAAGTCCGGGCTTCATAGGGCAAGGTGCCAGGTAACGCCTGGGCGGCGCGAGCCGACGGAAAGT
>NZ_SMTB01000167.1:0-2445 GCF_006864105.1 Acinetobacter sp. RF14B
ACTAAAATACCGACTTTTTTAACGTCACTGACCAGTGCTAAACGCCATTGCATGGCATAACGCTCGGCGACATTTGCTGCAAAGGTCTGGAGAATACTCTCTTTACGACTTTGAAGATTATCTAATTAATAGCTCAACCGGACGTTGCTGGAGTTCTGAAATCTATAATCCCTGGCCGGATATCTGTGCCAATGCGCCGTCATCACGGGGTTATACCGATGGTTTCGCAGCACAGCTCATGCTTAAAGATTTGGGCCTGGCCGTCGATGCAGCGCAGCAGGTGGATCAACCAGTTGTACTTGGCAGCATGGTACAAAAACTCTATCAGCAATTGTGTCAGGAAGGGGATGCGCATCTGGATTTTTCTAGCATCATGCATCAATACACCGCGCCACCTGCTTAACACTTAAAAGATTCAGATGAAGCAAGGATTCGCTTCATTAACAGTACCTTGTCAGTAATAACGATAAATTCAGGCTGAGGTTGAACATGTTAGATTATCAAGAAACGATTGAAAATTTTGATTTAGATACAGTGGCAAAACAGTATTTATCCGGTTCGATGCAGGCATTGAACGCCTGTTATGAATGTTGCGACCGCCATGCCGACTCCGATGCAATTGCTTTGCACTGGTACGGTAGAGATGGCCGCAAAGAACAATATAGCTTTCGCGAACTCAAGAAATATTCCAGCCAGTTTGCCAGTTTTCTGAAGTCTCAAGGCATTGGCAAAGGAGACCGCGTTTCCGGATTGTTACCGCGGACTCCAGAGCTAATCATTACCATTTTAGCGACCTGGCGGATTGGTGCAGTGTATCAACCTTTATTTACTGCCTTTGGTCCTAAAGCCATCGAACACCGTATTCAGCTGGCGCAAAGCAAGCTGGTCGTGACTGATCTGGCGAATCGGGAGAAACTCTCCGATCTTAGTGCTTGTCCTACGATCGTCACTGTACATGCCGAAACGCAGGCTGAAACCTATCCGCGAGACCTCAGTTTTTGGACGGTGTTAAACCGTCAGGCTGAAGGTTGTGAACTGGAAATGCTCAGTATCGATGAGCCATTTTTGTTGATGTTTACCTCTGGAACCACTGGACCGGCCAAGCCTCTAAAAGTGCCGCTAAAAGCCCTGATTGCTTTTGCCGGCTATATGCACAATGCCATTGGTCTAACCGAAGATGATGCTTTTTGGAATATTGCTGATCCGGGCTGGGCTTATGGCTTGTACTATGCGATTACCGGGCCTTTATTGCTCGGGCACTCGACTCTGTTTTATGAAGGTGGTTTCAATGCCGAAAGTGTCTGCGACATTGTCAAGGAATATGGCATTACCAATCTGGCCGGTGCGCCGACCGCTTACCGCATGATGATGGCTGCTGATGCTGCTCAGATGGCGCAGCTGCGCGGCAAGTTGCGCGTGGTCAGTAGTGCTGGAGAACCCTTAAACCCGGAAGTGATCCGCTGGTTTAAAGAAGTGCTGGATGTAGCAATTTATGACCATTATGGCCAGACTGAAGTCGGGATGGTGGTGTGCAATCATCATGCACTACAACATCCGGTCCGTTCAGGTTCGGCAGGCTTTGCCAGTCCGGGTTATCGGATTGCAGTCATCGATGAACAAGGTCAGGAACTAGCGATTGATGTTCCGGGCATTCTAGCAGTGGATATCAGTCAGTCCCCAATGATGTGGTTCTCGGGTTATGAAGAAAGTCGCAAATCGCCCTTTATTGGACATTACTATTTAACTGGGGATACCGCGGAAATTCATGCTGATGGCAGTATGAGTTTTGTGGGGCGTAGTGATGATGTAATTACCACCTCCGGCTACCGGGTCGGACCATTTGATGTGGAAAGTGCCTTGCTGGAACATGATGCCGTGATTGAAGCCGCCGTCATTGGCGTGCCTGATCCTGAGCGTACCGAAGTGATTAAAGCCTTTGTAATTCTGGCGAATAACTTTACAGCTTCATCTCATCTGGAAGAGGAACTGGGCCAGTTTGTGAAAAAGCGTTTGTCTGCCCATGCTTATCCACGCCTGATTGAATTTGTCACAGAGTTGCCCAAAACCCCGAGTGGCAAGATTCAGCGCTTCTTACTGCGTAATCAGGAAATCGACAAGCAGCAGGTGAAAACCGCATAAATCAGCCCAAGCCCGCAGATTGAATAAAAATATTGAATAAAGAGATTGAAGGAAGCATCCATGCAATTTACGGAAGAGCAACAACTGATTCAGGATATGGCCAAAAGCTTTGCTCAGGAACAGATTAAACCTTTTGCCAGCGAGTGGGATCAAAAAGGTATCTTTCCTAAACAGACCTTGTCTCAAATGGGTGAGCTGGGTTTTTTAGGTATGCTGATTCCAGAAGAGTGGGGCGGTTCAGGTACAGGCACGCTGGCTTATGTGCTGGCCCTCGAAGAAGTGGCAGCGGCAGATGGTGCAACCTCC
>NZ_SMTB01000168.1:0-2312 GCF_006864105.1 Acinetobacter sp. RF14B
TTTGTTGGCGTAGTACAGGGAAAACGCCTGTTATTGAACTAGCAGAGTTTAGAAAGCGTTTAGGTGTTTTAAATGATGAATATACTAGATCGGATAATTTCAAAAAATGGATTATTGAAAACCCTATTAAACAAATAAACGAGCATACCGACATCACAGCAAGCTACGAACAGCACAAAAAAGGGCGGACAATCACAGGGTTTTCATTCAAGTTTAAACAGAAGAAAAAAACAGAGCCTGAAACGCCAAAAAAGGGCGATTCTAGCCAACGTATCGAAAAGCCTAGTCAAATCCCTGCCAACATCGTAAAACAACCTGAAAACGCAAATTTTAGCGATTTACAGCATCGAGCAAGCAAGATTACAGGGTTAATCATGTCTAACCGTCTATCAGATCGGTTTAAACAAGGTGATGAATCAATCATGCAGATGATGGCACGTATTCAAAGTGAGATTATAACCGATTCAATAGCCGAGCAATGGCAATCAAAATTAGAAGAATTTGGTGTGGTTTTCTAGTCTGTCACGTGGCAATCACGTAGAAAATTATGTTTGAAAGGCTTGCTGTTATTACATTTAAAAAAGCGTCACTACTGATAGTGACGCTTTTTTATTTTTGCGATTAAATCGTTGATTTATTTTTTATCATCTAGTTCATCAAGGTAATTGTTTACTTGTTGTCTAAATTCCATAGGTCGAGCTATATATGGAATTGGTGCATGTGATCCACCAACACCTTTGACAACAATAGAACCAAAGTTGAAAATTCTTCCTAATATCCCTTGATTAACTCCTAAACTCTCAACTCTATTAGTTTTTAATTCAATAGTATTTCTTCGAATTAATCCTGATTTTGCAATAATTCGTCTATTCGTTAATGCTAGTTCTGTTGTTAAAACATGAATTGCTGCAATAGCTATCAATACACCACCGACTACAACGCCAACTAAACTTTTAGAACCAAAAGAAGATAAAATAAATAAGATACCAAACAATAAATACCAGAACTGAGATAGCCAAGTAACTTGTGCTTTTATAATAATTTGTTCATCTCTAGCTAAGTTTTCTTCGATATAACTTCCCATAAACCCTCTTTAAACATGTAAATAATTTTAAAGTGATTATATGTTCAAAAAATAATTTAGCGAGTGTCTACGAGCGACACAATGAAAGTTCAATTATTCCCCCCTCTGAAAAACCACTTTTTTAGCATCTTATTTCATGAAAATTTTAACTATCGTGTGCTTTTGCTTTTGAGAAGACACGAGCGAAGCGAGTGCCATTTTTGTTTTTGATCTTGCTTTTGGGGTTTGGGGCTTGCCCCAACAAGGCACAGAGTAGGAATTTTACACGGTAGTGAAAAAGTCCCCTCTGTGTGTCCTTGCTCTATGCTTTTTAAACCTTTGAACTTTTCTCCGTAATTTGAAGAAATTGCCCCTCGACTAAGCAAGCTTAGTCAAAAAAGTTTGAGCAAAGCGAAAACATAGGGCAATTTTCATGATGTAAATGGGCTTTTAAAGTTTTTAAATGCTTTTAAATGCTTTTAGACATGCTGAAATGCCTACACAGCAAGGCATACAGCGGACATACTCCTAGGTTTACCTACCAATACTCCTAGGTTTACCTACCAATACTCCTAGGTTTACCTACCAATACTCCTAGGTTTACCTTGCATAATCCTAGAAAATATAATACAAAGGAATTACTAGGTTTAATATTAATAAGTAAAATGAGTGATTTAATAGTAAAAGATAACGCCTTAATGAACGCTAGTTATAACCTAGACTTAGTTGAGCAGCGTTTAATTCTCTTGGCTATCCTTGAGGCTAGAGAATCAGGCAAAGGAATCAATGCCAATGATCCTCTAACCGTTCATGCTGAAAGCTATATCAATCAATTTGGTGTAGCTAGACAGACTGCATATCAAGCATTAAAAGATGCTTGTAAGGACTTATTTGCACGCCAATTTAGTTACCAAGAAAAACGTGAGCGTGGGCGAGCTAATATTACAAGTCGTTGGGTATCGCAAATTGCTTACATTGATGAAACGGCAACAGTTGAGGTTATTTTTGCCCCTGCCGTTGTTCCACTGATTACACGATTAGAGGAACAATTCACCCAATACGATATTGAACAAATTAGCGGTTTATCGAGTGCCTATGCCGTCCGTCTGTATGAATTATTGATTTGTTGGCGTAGTACAGGGAAAACGCCTGTTATTGAACTAGCAGAGTTTAGAAAGCGTTTAGGTGTTTTAAATGATGAATATACTAGATCGGATAATTTCAAAAAATGGATTATTGAAAACCCTAT
>NZ_SMTB01000169.1:0-2244 GCF_006864105.1 Acinetobacter sp. RF14B
TTCATCACGCACCTGCTGGATCAGATGCAATGCCTTATGATCTTCCGGAAGCTGAATCTTGCTGCCATCGGTAAAATGCAGGGTTTCCAGACCCGGCCTACGGCCTTCGCCCTTGGATACCCCGATCATAAAGGCATCCAGCCCCAGCTCCTGCATCACCTCCATAGCCATATGCAGCTGACCTTTGCCGCCGTCGATCAGCAGTAAATCCGGCAGCATGGCCTTTTTATAACGCCGAGTTAGGGCCTGACGCATGGCCGCATAATCATCACCTTCAGTAATGTCATGAATGGAAAACTGGCGATAATCCCGTTTCCGGGCACCCCCACTGTCAAAAACCACACAGGAGGCCACGGTATCCTCACCCATCGTATGTGAGATATCAAAACACTCAATCCGGTCTACCGGACGACCGACCACCTGCTCTAGCTGATGGAAGCGTT
This sequence comes from Acinetobacter sp. RF14B, assembly GCF_006864105.1. Classification (NCBI taxonomy): domain Bacteria; kingdom Pseudomonadati; phylum Pseudomonadota; class Gammaproteobacteria; order Moraxellales; family Moraxellaceae; genus Acinetobacter; species Acinetobacter sp. RF14B. The sequence goes on from NZ_SMTB01000169.1 coordinate 444, forward strand.
CATTCAGTTCAAAATGATTGGCCAGCCTGCCCTGAATGGCATTCTGCACATTCATTTCGGCCAGCTCCAGCCACTCGGCCCGGGTTTCCCGGACTCTGGACTTGATCTGGATTTTTTTGTCAAAATGCTGGGACAATGCGGCTTCCAGCTCCTTGCGATCAGCCACCTCAATATTGACGATCAGTTCTGTCGGAATTTCATCGGCCACCTGAAAATAAAAATTAGCAATAAAATCTGCCAACATCTGCCCCAGATCATCACTGAGCATGTCCGGGAAATAGCCTTTTCCCCCCAACATTTTGCCATTACGCACATGCATGATCTGCACACAGGTCACACCGGCCTGAGAGGCAATCGCCAAAATATCAGCCTCGCCCTTGACCTTATAAATCGCCTGCTGGGCCTGCACATCACGCAGCAAGGCCATGCGGTCCCGGAAAAATACCGCTTTTTCAAATTCCAGATTTTCTGCCGCAGCTTCCATTTTGGCAATCAGTTCCTGGTTTAACTCCCGGGTATCACCACGCAGGAAACGGATTGAATTATCAACATCTTCCTTATAGTCTTCTGGCGAGATAAAGCCGACACAGGGCGCTGAACAGCGCTTGATCTGATATTGCAGACAAGGCCGGGTACGGTTGGCAAAAAAACTGTTTTCACAGGAGCGGACATTAAACAGTTTTTGCAGAATCACCAAAGTATCACGTGCATTATAGGCACTCGGATAAGGCCCAAAAAACTTGCCGACCTGATGCTTCCCCTTGCCGCGTCCACTGGCCAGACGCGGATAGGGCTTATCCGCCGAGACAAAAATATAAATATAGGACTTATCATCGCGCAGCATGATGTTATAGGGCGGGCGATGCAACTTGATCAGGTTTTGCTCTAAGAGCAAGGCTTCGGTTTCCGAACGCACGATCAGGGTTTGAATGTCATAAATTCGCGCCACCAGAGCCTGAGTTTTGGGATGATCAATGGTTTTGACAAAATAGCTGGATACCCGGTTTTTCAGGTTCTTGGCTTTTCCCACATACAACAATTCACCATCTTTGCCATACATCCGGTAGACCCCGGGCAAGGTGGTCATATGGGCCAAGATTTTTTCAATATGAGGGCGTGCGTTCTCGTTCACCTAAAACCTATTTTTCACCTGCAATATGCAGATATATGTGATGTTTCTTGTGTCATTTTCAAGCAATAATACAAAATTAGCCAGAACGGGGCAGCTAAATCAACAGATTGAGGCAGAGCGGACAGTTATAAGTCCTCCGCCATGCGGTGATTGCTAAAAGCTATAAATTGCCTGCGCGATCTTTGCTATGCTCAAGCTGTTCTATCTCGAGATGATCCAAGATGACCAGTTCCCCATCCGGTATTCATATTGCGCAACCTGCGACCTCCAGCCAGAGTCGCGCTGAACGGGACCGCCTGATCGGGAAACCACGTTTTCATTTTGAGCCTGAGTCGGTCATGCAATTCCTGCGCGAGCGCATTATTGGACAGGATGCTGCCTTAACTGAAATCGAGAACATGCTGCATGTGGTCAAAGCCGATTTTTCCAGCCCGGAACGACCGCTTTCAGTGACTTTAATGCTCGGCCCTACCGGCGTCGGTAAAACGGAAACCGTACGCCTGATTGCTGAGGCAATTTATGGCCGTCCGGATGCCTTCTGGCCAATTTTACTAAAAGATAATCTGGATGTAGCGGGTCATATAACGTATGCCGGTACAGTTTATCTAGATCAAAAAGCGTTAGCAAACTGCGAACTGGCTGATCAGTTACAAAATTTAGGTTTTGTAA